>CACZOH010000018.1 GCA_902782785.1 uncultured Ruminococcus sp.
AAAAATATTGTTTAAAACAACGATTTTTATTCCAGAAAGTCCTTCAGCCTCTTGGAGCGGCTGGGATGACGTATTTTGCGCAGTGCTTTCGCCTCTATCTGTCTTATGCGCTCACGGGTTATGTTGAACTGCTTGCCGACTTCCTCGAGCGTGCGCGTCTGTCCGTCGTCAAGACCGAAGCGGAGACGGAGCACCTGAGCCTCACGCGGGGTGAGCGTGTTCAGCACGTCGTTCAACTGTTCGCGCAAAAGCGTCTGCGAGGCGGCGTCGGCGGGCGCCGGGCTGTCGTTATCGGGGATGAAGTCGCCCAGATGCGTGTCCTCCTCCTCGCCTATCGGGGTTTCGAGCGATACGGGATCCTGCGCTATCTTCATTATATCGCGCACCTTTTCAACGCTCATATTGAGCTCCGCGGCTATCTCCTCCGCCGTCGGCTCGCGGCCGTTGTCCTGTATGAGCTGACGCTGGATCTTCGATACCTTGTGAATCGTTTCGACCATGTGTACGGGTATCCTTATCGTTCTCGCCTGGTCTGCTATCGCGCGCGTGATCGCCTGTCTTATCCACCACGTCGCGTAAGTGGAAAACTTATAGCCCTTGGTATAGTCGAATTTATCGACGGCTTTCATAAGACCGAGGTTGCCCTCCTGGATAAGGTCGAGGAAGAACATGCCGCGGGAAACGTATCTTTTCGCTATGCTCACGACAAGGCGCAGGTTTGCGTTGACAAGCTCCTTTTTCGCGTTGCTGTCGCCGTATGACATACGCTCTGCAAGCTCAAGCTCGCGTTCCTGATCGAGCAGATTGTACTGACCGATATCGCGCAGATAATGTCTCACGGGGTCGTCGATGTTCAGACCCTCCTGATTGAGCATTTTTTCCATTTCTTCTGCGGATTCGTACTTTTCGATTTCTCTCTCAAGTCCCTCGATATCCGCGGAATCGTCAAGGAATCCGACGACCTCGATACCCTCCGCCTGCAGCTTCTCATAAAACTTCTCGATCTGCTCAAGGCTCATATCAAGCTCGTCAAGCGTCTCCATGATCTCGTTGTTCGACAGGGTACCCTTTGCTTTTCCCTGCTCTATAAGCGCTTTGATCTGGCTTTTCTTATCGTTTTCCATATTTTTCATCCTTTCAGATTATTTACTTTTTTTTGTTGTTTATAAGGTCACGGAGTTCATCAAACGTCACCGATTCGCCCGCGGGCTTCGGCGACGCTTCATTTTTCAGTGTCTTTGCGTTTTCGCAGAACACCTCGTAGCCGTTGTCGTGCAGCTCGCTTCTGTTGATGAACATACGCATTATCCTGCCCGTTTCCTCCGTCGTGAACCTGTCCGATATGAGCGAGATATCGAATTTTCCTTCTCTCTCCGCACATTCATACATCGCGTCGTAGACGCGGCGGTTGAACGTCGTTTTGAAATCGTCCCCGCACAGCCTGTCCTCGTTTTTCGCCTTTATCAGAAAATCGGGGTTTATCTGCGCTATACCGAGCAGCGCTTCCTCCGCGTACGCGGCGCGTGTGTTCCTTATTTTGTCGCGGTTCACCGTATCCCCGTAGCCCTCGGTATTCCGCAGTATCTGTCTGTCTCTTTCTCTTTTGTTTTTGTTCAACAGCTGGATATGCTTCTGTTCGACCACGGACTTGAAGCTTTCCGCCGTTATATCGAGCTGTTTTGCGTATTTTATCGTATATACCTCGCGCTCCACCGGTGAGTACAGCGCGGCTATAACGTCAGACAGCTTTTTGCTTGCCGTTATCTTCTGATCCGACTGAGTAAGATCGAACGACGAAAGGATCTCGCCGCATCTGTAATCCATCTGCCCTATACTGTTTTTAAGTATCAGAGAAAATCTTTCTTTTCCGTATTTCTTTAAGAACTCGTCGGGATCCAGATCCTCCGGAAGCGATATGACCTTCGTTTCCATATCAGCGGCTGACAGGATTTTTATGACCGTCTCCGTTTTGGCTCTGCCCGGCGCGTCGCCGTCGAAGCATATGACCACCTTGCTCTTATATCTTCGCATAAGCGCCGCCTGCTCTTCCGAAAACGCGGTGCCGAGTGACGCGATCGCGTTGGTAAAGCCCGCCATATGAAGTGAAATGACGTCCGTCTGTCCCTCGCACAGGATGAAGAAATCTTCTTTTGAGTTTTTGGCGAAGTTCAGGGCGTACAGATTTCTTCTTTTATTGAAAGCCGCGGTGTCGTTCGTGTTGATGTATTTACGTCCGTCCGCGGGCTTTTTTTCAAGCGAGCGCGCGCTGAAGCCTATCACGTTGCCCGAGGTGTCTATGACGGGAAAGATTATACGGTTTTCAAATATATCGTAATTGTAGCGGGTGCAAAGGAACGCGTCCTGCAGCTCCTTCGGTTTATACCCCATTTCCGTAAGGTAGGTAAACAGCTTTTTGCCCGGAGGACAGTAGCCCAGACCGAAATGGTTTACGGCGCCCCGCAGTCCTCTTTTGTCTATATAGTCCGCCGCTTCCTTATACTTGCCCGAGGTAAGCTGGGAGTGGAAGAATTTTGCCGCTTCTCTGTTCGCCTCAAGCGTTCTTTTTCGCTTGTCCGCCGCTTCTCTGTTGTACCCGCTGTCGACGGGCACGGTAAGCCCGGACCGTTTTGCAAGGATCTCGACCGCCGAAACGTAATCCACGTTGTCCGCCTTCATAACGAAGCTCACAACGTCTCCGCCGGCGCCGCAGCCGAAGCAGTAAAACGATTCCGTCCTTTCATAAACGATGAACGACGGCGTTTTTTCGTTATGGAACGGACAGCAGGCTTTATACAGACTGCCCGCGCGCTGCAGATGCACGTATGAATTTATAACGTCGACTATGCCGTTTCTTTTTTTCAGCTCGTCTAAAAATTCCGCAGGGAAAGCCACCGTCTCACCGCCTTTCTTCAGATTTATGATGGATAATAAAGACTTATATTACCACAATCCATAACTAATATACCGTATTTTTTTCGTTTTTACTCTTTTTTAATGCGGATTTTTGTAAAAAAATAAAAAAACAGAGCGCAAAATACACGACTGTAAATAAAACTTGCTATTGACTTTAAGCGTTTTTTATGATATATTTGTATTATTATAAATCGGGAGTTTTTGGATTTGTTATGCAGATATTGAGTTTGATTTTGCTCTCGCTCGGTCTTGCGGCGGACGCGTTCTCCGTGTCCTTATGCAAAGGGCTGAAGATCAAGAAACAGCAATTGCTGAAAAACGCCGTTATAATAGGTTTGTTTTTCGGCGGTTTTCAGGCGCTTATGCCGCTTATCGGCTGGCTTCTCGGAAGAAGGATTACGGGATACATAGAAAAATTCGACCATTTTATCGCCATGGGGATCCTTTCTTTCATCGGTATAAAAATGATAATAGACGCGATCAGAGGAAAGGACGACGAGGAAAACGATAAAACGGACGTGAAAGAGCTGCTCGTTCTGGCGGTCGCCACAAGCATCGACGCGCTCGCCGTGGGCTTTACGTTCGCGTTTGACGGCGGCGCCGATATTGTGCAAAACGTTGCGATGATAGGCGGGATAACGTTTGCCGTCTGCTTCGGCGGCGTGTTTCTCGGCTCTTTTTTCGGGAACAGATTCGGCAAGCCGGCTTCGATAGCAGGCGGATGCGTGCTTATACTGATAGGAGTGAAAATAATGCTTGAGGGGATTGGAGTATTATGAGACCTTCACATATTCTATGGGATTTCAACGGCACCGTGCTTGACGACGTACAGCCGTGCATATCGAGCATAAACGAGCTGCTTGCGGAGCACGGTCTGCCGAAGCTAAAAGACCGCGCGCAGTATCAGAGCGTTTTCGGCTTTCCCGTTAAGGATTATTACGAAAGAATAGGGTTCGATTTCAACAAAACGAGCTTTGACGTGCTTGCGGTCGAATGGGTAGAGCTTTATTATAAATACAATTCCCCGCTTAAACTTTGTCCGAACATCGTCCCGGCGCTCGAGGCGGTTTCAAAAGCCGGAATACCTCAGCTCATACTTACAGCTTCAAAGACCGAAATGGTCGAGGGACAGCTTGAAGAGCTTGGTATTGGCGCGTATTTTGACGGGATAATAGGTCTTGACAACATACAGGCGAGCGGCAAGTCTGATATCGCGCTTGAGTGGAAAAACAAAGTGAAGCCGAAGGATCCCGTCGTAATAGGCGATACCGTTCACGATGCGGAGGTCGCGGACCTCATTGGCGCGGAATGCCTTCTCGTCTGCTGCGGTCATATGAACAGACAGAGACTGCAGAACGTAAAACCCGTTTTCGACGACCCGTACGAAGCGGTCAAAACTCTTCTGAAATGAATAAAAAAAGCTGCAGATTAAGCAGCTTTTTTATTCTTAATTGTTTCTTGTTTCCCATTCTTTTTTATCCTTTACGTCGTCGTAAAGCGATAAGTATGATTCGTACCTTGTCCCCGGTATCCTGCCGTCCTCAACAGCTTTGCGGATAAGACAGCCGTCTTCTTTCGTATGACTGCATTTTGTGTATCTGCATTTACAGAGATACGGTCCAAACTCCGGGAAAAGATACGGCAGCTCGTCTTTTTTGCAGAAATCGAACCGCTCAAAATCAAGCAGGCTGAAGCCCGGCGTATCCGCAAGATACGTATCGTCCGCGGTCTCATACAGCGTCACGGTGCGCGTGGTATTTTTTCCACGCTCTGTTTTGCGGCTTATCTGTCCCGTTCCGCAGGAAAGATCAAGGTCCGCGTAAACGTTGTTCAAAAGCGTGGATTTGCCGACGCCCGACGCGCCGCAGAAAGCGCTGACCGTCCCTTTGTTGCCGTCCGCGAAATCCCTCAGTTCTTTTATCCCCGTCTTTTTCTCCGACGAGGTTATAAAGCATCTGTATCCGCAGGAGCCGTAGACGTCTTCTATCTTCTTCGCCGTCTCTTTGTCAAGCTCCGATTTTGTCACGACGATAACGGGTATAATGCCGTTTTTTTCACACAATACCGTCATTTTATCGGACAGGTACGGAACGGGCGCGGGCTGCTTACACGAAATCACGATATAAAGATAATCGAGGTTTGCGACGGCAGGACGTATGAGCGCGTTTTTACGTTCCTCTATATCCGTTATGAAATAACCGTTTTCGTCGCTTCGCAAATACGCCTTGTCTCCCGGCAGAAGCTTTATTTTCTCGTGCCTGAAGGCTCCCTTTGCGGCAATGTTTTCGATAACGGTCTTTCCGTTATCCGTGCGCTGTAAAACGGTGTATTTACCGCCGACGCCCGAGATTATCCTTGCGGGCGGTACGTCATCCGTTATCTTCATTATTCTCTTCCGGTACTTCCGGCTGATCCGGCTCCGTTTCCAGTTCTGCAGGCTCTGTCTCTCCGCCCTCCTCCGGCTCAGTATCCGTATCGGTATCGTTATCGGTCTCGGGCTCGGTTTCCGGCGGCTCCGTCTCGGGCGGTCCGAGAGAGATCGTTATATCTATCTCCGTATTGACCGGCGCTTCCGTCATCGCGCCAACGCTCTGCGTTACGACCGTACCGGCGGGCAGATCGGATTCGACGAATTCGACGTTTCCGATGACAAATCCCGTCTCCACTATCTTCTGTCTTGCGGCTGCCGCGGCGAGTCCGCAGACGTTGGGGACCTGAGCCTTTGCGTAATTCGCGCCGCGGGATACGTAAACTATTATCTTCTGTCCCGGCGTTACCTCGCTTCCCGCGGGCGGATCCGTGCGTATGACGTATTCCGCGGGTACGTTCTGATCTTCCACGCGCTCCGCGGCTATCTCGTAGATACCCGTGTATTCCGCGCGCACGCTGACAAAGCTCCTGTAAGAAAGATCCGGCAGGGTGTCGGTCGTCGCGCCCGTGTAAACGTAGAGGATCAGCTCAAGATCGGACGTTTTCTTTCTCTCTTCTCCCGCTTCGGGATACTGCATCACTATCTCGTTTATCTTCTGACCGTTTGCGCCCTGCTTCAGCGTTACGCGGAAGCCGAGGTGCGACAGTTCGTCGCGGAGCGCGTCGTTATACACCATACCGACGTAATTCTTGATCTTTACGTCGTTTGTGTTTCTCGGGTTCATCTGATTTGAAATGCTGTTGAACGCAAGGAACATCAATACGGTCGCTACTATGAGCAAAGCGAACAGAACGCCTAAGAATATGGGCAGGACAAGCCCTCCGCGCTCGCGGACGGTCTTTTCCTTTTTCGGCTTCTTTTCCTTTTTCTTCTTTATCTTTTTGCCTTTTTTAAGCGCTTCCGCTTCCTCTGCCGTTCTGAATTTTATGCCGGGATTTTTCTTGAGCGCCATTATATGAGCAAGCATCTGCTTTGCGGACTGATAGCGCATATCCGGCGATTTTTCCATAGCGCGCATGATTATCTGATCAAGGCCCTGCGGCATTTCCGGTTTTATTTCACGCGGATGGCGCGGTGTGTCGTTTACGTGTTTGTAGGCTACCGCGACGGGCGTTTCACCCGTGAACGGGAGTTCGCCCGATGAAAGCTCGTACATCAGAACGCCGACGGAATAAAGGTCCGAACGCTCGTCTATCGGCTCCTCGTTCATCGCCTGTTCGGGCGATATGTAATTTACCGTGCCTATCGCTTTATCGGTCACCGTGAACGTCTCGTTATCCGGCAGCTTTGCAATACCGAAATCGGCGACCTTGATAAGACCGTTTTTCAGAAGAAGTATGTTCTGCGGTTTTATATCGCGGTGGATAACGCCCTTACTGTGGGCGTGCTCGAGCGCGCGGAGTATCTGCTCGGAAATATTGAGCGTCTCGCGCCATGACAGAGAGCCGCCCTTGTGCTTCAGAAAAGCCTTTAAGGTTATGCCCTCTATATATTCCATAACGATATATTTTGTGTTGCCTTTGACAGAAACGTCATAAATGTTGACTATATTCTCGTGGCTCAGCATAGCGACGGCTTTTGATTCGTTTATAAATCTTCTCAAAGCTTCGGAATCGCCCGCCACGTCGTTTTTCAGCATTTTTATGGCAACGGTACGGTTCATCAGTATGTCCTCCGCCTTAAAGACGATAGCCATACCGCCCACGCCGATGACCTTTTCTATTCTATACCGTTTATCGAACACCCTGCCGATATATTTATCGAATGCGTCCATGTATAATTCCTCTCAATAATATTCAGTCGTTTTCCGCGAGGATGACCGTTATGTTATCCGGACCGCCCGCACCGTTCGCCGCGTCTATCAGCGAAGAAACCTTTTCATACGGCGTGCGTTCGGGATCGTTCACCGTCCCGTATATCTGCTCTTCCGTCAGCGCGTTCGTAAGACCGTCCGAACAGAAAAGGAGCTTGTCGGGTATCTCGCCCATTCTGTAGATATCGGGCTCCACCTCGTCCTCCGTACCCAGACACTTTGTGATAATATTCTTTTTCGGATGATTTACCGCTTCTTCCTTGGTTATGCGTCCTATATCCACGAGATACTGGACGTACGAGTTGTCCTTGCTTACCTGGCGGAGCGTTCCGCGGCTCACCTCGTACAGACGGCTGTCCCCGATGTTGAGCGCGACTACGTCGTCGCGCAGGATAAGCGCGGCTATGACCGTGGTCCCCATTCCCTCAAGCGACGGATCCTCACCCTTTTTGAAGATCTCCGCGTTCGCGGTCTGTGCCGCTTTATATAAAAGCTTTTCCGCGTCCGAAGCGTTTATGACCTTACCCGTCTGCACGGCTTCTATAAGTTCGCCTGTTATGCAGTTGTCAAAGGCGTGCATTGCGGCGGAGCTTGCCTGCTCGCCGCCGTTGGCGCCGCCCATACCGTCAAAGACGGCGCACAGAGCCAGATCGTCTCCGAATTCCCGGATAAGAAATCTGTCCTGATTTACGGGGCGGCGTACGCCCGTATCGCTTTTTCCGTATATTTTCATATTTTTTTCCGCGCACGCAAGCGTGCAGCGCCTTTCGCAGAAGTTAAGGTCAGAATTAATTATAATACATCAATCCGTAAATAGTATGAATATTTATTAAATTTTTGAAATCAGCCCTTGTTTGCGGCGTCTTTGTCAAGTTTTCTCGCTCTCAGCTGTCCGCAGGAGGCGTCGATATCAGCGCCGAGGCGCTTTCTCACCGTGGCGTTTACGCCGCATTTTTCAAGCGTGCGGACAAAATTTTCCGTCATTATCTTATCCCCGCGTCTGAAATCACGTTCCTT
>CACZOH010000019.1 GCA_902782785.1 uncultured Ruminococcus sp.
TCTATGCCCGTGTAATCGCCGAGCCCGAGCTGCTTGCAGTATTTGTTCAGCGTGTCGATACCCGTAAGCCTGCCCGTTTCGTAGAAATAATAGTTGCAAGAAACGCCTATCGCGTCTATCAGCTCAAGCTCTCCGTGACCGTCTCTTTTCCAGCACCACGGCTGATAGTCGGGGTAGAATTTATACTGTCCCGTGTCGTTTATCCTCGTATTCGGCGTTATGGTCCTGCTCATAAGCGCCGCTATCGTCGTGGCTAACTTGAAAGTGGAGCCGGGCTGATAAGTACCGGACAGTGACCTGTCGAAAAGCGGCTTTGCGGGATCTGCCGCAAGCGTATTGTAATCCTTTGAAAACGTTGTGAGATCGTACGTCGGATACGACGCGAGCGCAAGCACCTGCCCGGTTTTGACGGACGTCACGGTCAGCGCGCCGCTGTCCGCCTTTTCGCCGGAATTCTGTCTTCCGGACGCTATGCCCTCCGCGCGCACCTTTTTTACCTGCTCCTCAAGCGCTTTTTCAGCCGCCTCCTGCAGGTTTATGTCTATCGTAAGATATACGTTCTTGCCGGGGACCGCCTCTTTCTTCACGTAAGTGTCGACTACGCTGCCGTAATCGTCCTCCACGTAGACGGTAATGCCGTTCTCTCCGCGCAGTATATCCTCAAACGCCGCCTCGGCGCCGTTCAAGCCAATGACCGCGTCGTAGGAGTAGCCTTTTGCAAGATACTCCTCCATTTTGTTTTCGGGTATCTTGCCGACTCTGCCTATGATGTTGGAACCGACGCCCGGCGTGCCGTAAACTCTCTCATATTCTTTTTTTATTGTTATGCCCTTGCACCCGCTTTCAAGCACGGCGGTCGCAAGCCGCAGATCAATGCCCGATAAGAGCGTATACGGGTTTCCCGGGGCGAAATCCGTCGCCTCAAGGCTGTATAAAAGCCTTATCAGTTTATCCTCGGTGTCGTTATCGTATATATGCTCGCCGTCTTTGTCAAGCAGCTTGTAATCCTTCAGAAGCTCCTCGTACAGATCGATGCACGAGACGCCGGATTTTATGTTGTGGTAGAGTAAGAACCTGTACATCCTGTTCTTCGCCGTCTGCGACGAGAGCGCTTCTTCGTCGTATTCTATATGCGGGTACGTACCGGTCACGGGCATTATCGTCTCCGCCTCATACCCGTTTTTCGCAAGTACGGATATGACGGAGGAAAGCGCCTCGTTCTTCTCCGTTATACCGGACGGCGTTGAGGCGTAGTCGAGCTGGAGCACCTCCGTATAATCGTTCGTTACGAGCGGCACTCCGTTTCTGTCGTATATCTCGCCGCGAAGCGACTGCACGACGACCTCGCGCTCGTGCGTCAGCGTCATCGTCCTGACGTATCTGTCCGTTCCCGTTATCTGGATGTTTACGAGTTTTATGAGGAAGAACACGCACGCCGCGGCGTAAAGTATATACAGCGGTATATATCTGATATTGAATTTTCTTTGTTTCAGATTGTTGTTCTGCATTGTTTCACCTTTTCAGCTTTGACTCTCTGCCGTATCTGAAAATACGGTAGTGAAGCGCAGTGAGCAAAAACACGGGAAGAAGTATCACCGTTCCGTATAAAAGCTGCGGAAGCGCAGTCTTAACGAGCGCGGAGCCGAACGCGGCGCCCGACGCAGCAAGTATTACCGCGGTCTTCAGCGCGCCGACCGTCAGCGCCGCTGCGCCCGATATCAGCGCGGGAAGTATCTTTTTTCTGAAAACGAGCCTTGACAGGACTATCGAAAGCGCCGCCGCGAGAAGGAACAGAAACGGGGAAAGCGTGAATCTGTCTCCGCCCACCGTGTCAAGCAGAAAGCCCGCGCACACGGCTATGATACAGCTCACGCGCTCGTCCTCACAGCAGGCTATGCAGACCACCGCGCAAAGCGTAAGCTCGGGTATCACGCCGAACAGACGCAGATGCGGAAAAACGCTGCACTGCAATATTACGGACAGGGCGGCGTATACCGACGTCAATATCACCCGCAGTACCGCGGCAAAGCTCACACGCTGCACGTCTCAATCCTCCACGTATTTTTCATATGAGGTTATGACGGTAATGGAATTGAGCCCGGATATCTCAGCGTACGGCTTTACTATCGCGTATTTCGTTCTCAGACTCTCGTCGTATTTCACCTCCGTGACGGTGCCGATTATAAGCCCTCTCGGATAAACGGAGCCTACGCCGGAGGTCAGCACTCTGTCACCCACGGCGACGTCCGCGTCGCTCTGAAGATATGACAGACGGCAGAGACCGAGCAGCTCAAGCTCGTAATCTCCCACGACTATACCCGACGCGCGGCTTCTTTCCACGTACGCGCCGACGGACGAGTTCATCTCAATTATCGAGCACGCCTTGGACCACGTCGCGCCCGCGTCCGTTATCCTGCCTATAAGTCCCGAGTTTGACGAGATTATCGGCATATCCCTGTCTATACCGTTGTTTCTGCCGCGCCCGAGGGTAAAAACCGTCATATAGTTTCCGTCCTCGCGCCCGACTATGTCAGCGATCTCGAATTTATAGTCGAGATGCTCTTCCTTGACCTCGAGCATACGGCGCAGCTCGTCGTTTTCCGCGCGTATCGCCTGAGCGGACTGCACCTCGTCGATCATGCCGTTTATCTGTTCCTTAAGCTCCTCGTTTTCCTTTTTGAGCCTGTCGAACTCCGTTATGTACGATGCGTATCCGTCTATCGCTCTGCCGACCGCGTCGGACAGCTTCTGCACCGGTACGGTGACGTAGTGAAGCGCCGTTTTTATATATGAAGAATAGCCGAGAAAGCTCATTGCCGTGAATACGACGGCGATGCTCGCCGCGACTATGAGCGTTATTATGAAAAATTTGCTTTTAAAGAATTTCATATCCGTAAAACTCAGCTTTTAGTATTCTTCTCCCTCGGAGACGACCTGCAGAAACTCGCCCGCCGACGCTATTATCTTCTCTGTTCCGCGTATCACGCAAAGCGACGGTTCGTCCGCAACGGTCACGGGCATGGACAGCTTTTCGGAAAAATATCTGTCAAGTCCGGGAAGAGACGCCGTTCCGCCGCAGAGCGTCATACCGCTTTCAAACACGTCGGAGCTGATCTGCGGAGGTATATGCTCAAGCACGCTTTTTATGTGCTCCGTTATCCTGTCGAGGACCTCGCTCATCGCCTCGCGCACCTCGGAGGAGCGGAGTATCACGCGCACGACCTGCCCCGTAAGCATATTCCTGCCGCATACGCCGTAATCTCCCGACTCTGTCAGTCTGTGTGCGGAGCCCGCGGCGAGCTTTATCTGCTCCGCCGTCTGCGGACCTATAACGACGTTATAGCTGTCCTTTACGTAGCGGGCTATCGCCTCGTCAAGATCGTCGCCGCCTACGCGCGCCGTGCCCGCGCTCGCAATTCCGCGGAAAACTATTACGGAGGTCTCCGTATTGCCGCCGCCTATATCGCATATAAGGCGGCCCTTTGTATTGAGAACGTCGACGCCGCAGCCTGCCGCCGCCGCCATCGGCTGTTTTATGACCATGAATATATCGCGCCCGCCCGACGCGGCTACGCACACGTTTTCAAACGCGTTGCGCTCAACCTCCGTTATGCCGTAAGGCACGGAGACCGCTATCTTCGGTCTTGAGATCGCGCCGCGCAGACCCTTGTCAGAAAGTATCGCGGAGAGCATTTCAACGGAGTCCTCAAAATTCGCTATGACTCCCGCGCGAAGCGGTCTTATCGCGTCCTTGTCCGCGGGCGTCCTGCCGAGCATACGCTTCGCCTTTTCTCCGTAGCACAAAAGCTCCCTTTCGGATGAAAAAGCCGCGGCGGTCGGCTCGTTATACACGAGTCCTCTGCCCTTTACGCATATCCGCAGACTCGAGGTGCCAAGATCTATTCCCGTTTTTCTGTCCATTTATAACCTCCGTCAACCGATAACGGATATACCGAAATCATCGTACAAATGCTCGCACACAAGGCATATCGGAAGCCCGACGACGTTGTGGAAGCTGCCGTCGAGACGCTGTACGAAAATACTGCCGAGCTCCTGAACGGCGTACGCTCCCGCCTTGTCCCTCGGTTCTCCCGTGGCGATATACGCCTTTATCTCCGCCTTGCCTATTTTTCTCATCCTCACGTGGGTCACATCGTAATCCATCACGAGTCTGCCGTTTTTCTGCATCGCTATGCCGGTATATACCTCGTGCCAGCCGTCCGACAGAAGCGTAAGCATACGCTCCGCGTCGTCGTCGTCCTTCGGCTTGCCGAAGACCTCGCCGTTCCTGCATACGACCGTGTCCGCGGCTAATATAAGCCGTGCGTCGCCGGTCTTATCACATACTGCGCGGAGCTTGCGCGAGGCGAGACCCATCGTAAGCTCAGCCGCGGTCACGCTTTTTACGGGCGTTTCATCCGCGTCGGCGCTTACCACCTCAAAGGGTATGCCCGCGGCTCTCAGTATTTCGCTCCTCCTCGGAGATTTTGACGCCAAAACGATAGTTTCCATATTTCACCTGCTCCCCGTCGAGCCGAAGCCGCCTTCGCCGCGCTCCGTCTCCGACAACTGCTCCGACAATTCAAATTCCGCGCGTATCACGGGCAAAAACATAAGCTGCGCTATCCTCTCTCCGTCTTCTATAGTGTAATCCTTATCGGAAAGATTGACGACGGAAACGAAAATCTCCCCTCTGTAATCCGGGTCGACCACGCCTATTCCGTTTGCAAGCGCTATGCCGTGCTTTGCGGAAAGTCCGCTCCTTGCGCATATGACCGCCGCGGCATTTTCGTTCTCATATTCTATCGCTATGCCCGTAGGTATCTTCGCGCGCGCTCCGGCGCATACCGTAAACGGCTCGTCAAGGCAGGCGTAAAGGTCCGCCGCCGCGGAGTTTTCCGTCTGATAAACGGGGATCCTCGCTTTTTCTCTCAGTTTTTTTATCTTTGTTTTCATATCACATTCTCTTTATTCTGCCCTCGGGCAGGGATTTGTTTTTATATGCGTCTATGATCGAGGACGCCTGCTCCGCGGTCTCGTCCGTGAAGAAGAAATGGAGATCGCCCACGGCTCCGCCCGACACGACGTCTATCTTGTCCGCCATATACACCGGCACGGGGTTGTATACCGTGTTTCTGTGTATGAACTCGCGGCAGACGGGTATGTTTTCTCCCGTCCTGTCCTTGAAATAGCGGAACTGTCCGTCTCCGCACGCCTCGCATTTTTTCAGCGTTTCCTTCGTTTCGTTCATGTCGCGTATCACGCACTTTTCAAGCACCGCCGCGGGCAGCTTGCCGTAGACCGCCGCGCCCGTCCTGATCGGGGAGGCGGATGAAAGCGCTTTCATCTGCGGTATGTTCAGCTCCGGCGAGATGATGACCGACGACAGCCCCTCTGCGGCGAGCACCTCCGCGGTCCTTGAATTATATACGTTCAGATGAAGTCCGCCGTGGACCTGGAAGCCGTATTTCAGCGCCAGACGCATGGTCCCGACGTTTGACACCATAACGTTTTTGACGCCGCAGAGCTTTACTCTTATCAGCATTTCCTCAAGCAGGGTGTATTCGTGCTGCATAACAACGGGCGGAAGCTCAACGCCGTCCGTCACGTCGCGAACAGCCATCTGCGCGTTCAGATACTCGTCTATCGGCAGATAAATGTGGGAAAAGCTGCCCAAAAAAGTGCGCGGCGGCATACCCTTGCTTCTTACGAAATGGATTATGAGAGAACTGCCGTCCGACGGCTTCTCCGTCTCGCGCACGGTCTCGTAATAAGGCGCCGCCGTGCGCTCGGGATAACGCTTTGTCTTTACCTGAAGCTTTTCCTCAAGCCTTTCCGCCGCCGTGCGACGCAGTGAGTTTACGGCGGACACGGGGAGCGACAGCCCCTCGTCAAGGTGCAGGGAGAACGACGCGGGATCGACGCAGAACGGAGTGTTTCCGAGTCTGCACAGATTTTTAACGACGTCCTCCTTCGTTAAAGGCGACGTAACCGCCGACGCGGGTATGTCTCCGTAGACCGTGGCGGACGCGCCCTTTGCGGACAGCGTCAGCTCAGATACGGCGCCCGCTCTTATATCCGCCTTTACGGATACGGGCACGCGGCGTCTTGCGGCGCGGAGCTCGCCCTTTATCTTCTCCGCCTCGGCGGCGCTGTTTTCTTTATCCTTTTCCGTACGCACGCCGAGCATTTCGGAGCCGGGTCTGCCTTTGTAATACGAATCCGTAAAGCCGCTTCTGCAGAATATGCGCGACAGCTCCGCGATCTCCTCGTCGGTGGCGTTCCTCCCCTCGTCTATCAGGCGTCTGTATATCCTGCCGACGCCGTAAACGTACTCGGGAGAACGCATCCTGCCCTCTACCTTGAGGCTCGTAACGCCCGATCCGCATATGCGCTCCATATGCGGGGCAAGGCAGTTGTCCTTGAGCGAAAGTCTGAAGTTTCCGTCAATATCCGGCAGGCGGCAGGGCTGAGCGCATTCGCCTCTGTTGCCGCTTCTGCCGCCCATATAAGCGGAAAGCTCGCACATTCCGGACGTGCAGACGCAGAGCGCGCCGTGGACGAAGGTCTCGTATTCAATATCGGGATATTCTTTCATTATCCTGTCCGTGTCGTCCGCGCTGCATTCGCGGGCGAGGACCACGCGGGAAAAGCCTCTTGACGCAAACAGCTTCGCCCCCTCGGCGTTATGTACGGAGCACTGCGTGCTCGCGTGGAGCTTGAGATCGGGAAAACGCTTATGCACCGCGGCGGCGTAGCCCGGGTCGGTGACGATCAGCGCGTCAATATCGTTCAGATACAGAAATTCCGCAAAACGGAGCGCCAGAGCCATCTCGCGGTCGAGGATCAGCGTGTTCGTCGCCGCAAAAACGCTTACGCCGAAGAAATGCGCTTTTTTCACCGCCTCCGCTATCTGCTCGTTCGTAAAGTTTTCCGCGCCCAGTCTCGCGTTGAAATTCTTCCCTCCGAGGTATATTTCCTCCGCTCCCGCGGACAGCGCCGCCTCAAAGCACTCCGTGTCGCCCGCGGGCAGAAGAAGTTTGGGTTTATTATCCGTCATTTCCGGTCCTTTCTCACACAAATGCGTCTCAAAAAATTAATACAAATCCGTTGAAAAGCGATTTTTGCGCCATTATAATATTTATACAGAGTTATTATATCATATACGTGCGGGCATTTATATATTTTTTTGAAAATTTTTTAGCGTATACGGTAAATAAGAGAGGTTTTTTTGATGAAAAAGAAAAAAAGAAGCTGCGCCCGCGTTGTCTTCGGCGTGCTCGCCGCTCTGATCGCGGTCCTTGCTCTGTTCTGCGTCGGCGTCAATATTTACATGACGGCGGAATACGGAAAATATATCGACGCAAATCAAAACGGCAAAAAATACGACTCTATACTGATACTCGGCGCAAAGGTGTACGAGGGAGGCGGCGTTTCGCCGATACTGAAGGACAGACTCGACCGCGGTATAGAGCTTTATTTTGCGGGCGTGTCCGACAGGATAATAGTGAGCGGAGACCACGGACAACCGGATTACGACGAGGTGAACGCGATGAAAGCGTACTGCGTCGGTCGCGGCGTGCCGTCGGAGGCGGTTTTCATGGACCACGCGGGCTTTTCCACGTATGACAGCGTAGTGCGGGCAAAGGAGATATTCGGCTGCGAAAGCGTTATGATAGTGACGCAGGAATACCACCTGTACAGGGCGCTATACATAGCGAGATCAAAGGGGCTCGACTCTTACGGCTCGTCCGCTTCACTGAGGCAGTACGCGGGACAGGCGGTGCGCGACCTGCGCGAATTTGCGGCGCGGGTCAAAGACGTCGGCTCTGTCATATTCAACGTGAAACCGGCGTATCTCGGAGAAAAGATCCCGATAACCGGCTCCGGCGACGCAACAAACGACAAATAAACGCATTTTTTATAAAAAACAGTAAAATTTACCGATTTTTTTTGCAAAAACGCCTTGACATTAAGGCAAAATGACATTATAATATAGGTACCATAAAAGCTTTTATAAAAAAAGAAAGGAAGAATACCATGGGAAAATTCGTAATAAAAACAACAAAAGCCGGCTTCAAGTTCGACCTTAAAGCGGGCAACGGCGAGATCATAGCCTCCTCCGAGGTTTACAAGTCTCTCGCATCCTGCAAGAACGGCGTTGAGTCCGTCAGAAGAAACTCCGCAAAAGCGGGCGTTGAAGATCTTACCGTAGAGGGCGCTCCCGCTGTCAAGCACCCGAAATTCCAGGTCTATACCGACAAAGCGGGCGAATTCCGCTTCAGACTGAAAGCCACGAACGGCGAGATAATCGCGGCGTCAGAGGGCTACAAGGCAAAAACAAGCTGCCTGAACGGCATCGAGTCGATCAAGAAGAACGCTCCCGAGGCTGAGGTCGTAATGGCTGAATGATCAAATCACAAAAAAGAACTGTCGCCGCGGCGGCAGTTCTTTTTTGCGGAATTTGGGGGTTCCCGCCCCTCAAAACCCCCAAACCCCCTGTTCCCCTCCCTCAATCTCCAAAGAGATTGAGGGGGCGCGGCGGAAAACCTCTATTTTCTCTCGTATTACACGAATACCGGTTGAAATTCGTTTTATAATTCTCTCAACAAGCGAACTGATTCAAACACATGATTATTGACTTTCATCTTATTGCACGGTATAATGTACACGTCAGCTGATAATAAATTTTATTTCTGAGGTATTTTATTATGGTACTTAAAATAGGTAATGCAATTAAAAAACTTCGAGTTGAACGAGGAATCACGCAAGAAGAACTAGCAAACAGAATGGGCGTTTCTTTTCAAGCAGTCTCAAAATGGGAAACAAACGCAACGACGCCGGATATCGCAATTCTTCCTCAGCTCGCATTGTTTTTCGGCGTCAGCATAGATGCGCTGTTTTCGATGAATCAAGATGATTATACCAAGCGAATCAGCAAAATGATCCGGGATGAGTATTCGATAGCTCCCGAAAACTTTTTGTGGGCGGAAAGATACCTTAAGGGCTTATTAAGCGAAGAAATACAGAACAACAACGCTCGCGTTCTTCTCGTAGAGTTGTACGAACATCGGGAAAACAGGGATTCTCTTGCATGCGGGCGGCTCTGTGAAGAAGGGCTGTTGATCGAGCCCTCGAATGTCGCCCTGATAGGAAAACTGACAAGGATAAGAGAGATGCGAGACGAATCGGATCGTTTGACAGATTTTTTAGAGGCGCTGTATTCAAAAAACAAGCAGAACGAGATTCTTGCAGAGACGCTGATAACGGCATATATCAAAAACGGCAGATGCGACGATGCAGCTTCGCTTATGCTTACGTTGAAGCAGAGACCTATGTTTGATATTTATCGCGGAGACATAGAACTTGCAACCGGACGCAAAGATAAGGCGGTCGAAATTTGGCGTTCCGTAGTAACAGCAAATAAAAGCGACAGCAGATTAGTTTTTGAAATCGCGGAAAGATTCAAAAAAATCGGTGATACGGATACAGCTTTGCAGCTATATCAACAATCATATGAGGCGGCTTCTGCTCCGAAAGAATTGGATGCGCTTTACGCTCAAGCGTTTCTGTATGCCAAGATTAAAAAGAATGCCGATGCAATTGTCGTATGGAAAAAGATTATCAAATCTCTTGCCGATGATTACGGGATAAAAGCTGGCGAGTGCGTCGACTGGGTAAAAAGAGAAATTCAAAAATTAAGCTGATAGGTTTAATATTTACAACCCGATATAAAAAGAGCGGTAACAGAGTTTAAGAATTGATATCTGTTACCGCTTTTGTGTATTGCGAAACGCGCCGCTCTTGAGGGCTCCCCGCCCGTGAACCCCCGAAAGCTCGACAAGCTCGTTTTCGGGGAACCCCCAGTCGCCCCCACCTACCGCCCCCAAACCCCCGCCTCCTCCCCCGAACTTTCGGGGGCTTTTGCGGCGACAGCCGTGCGCGCGGGTGTCCCCCCACTACACCGCGCGCCGCCCCTTTTTTAATGGAGGGGAACAGGGGGTTTGGGGGTCTAAAGGGGTGGGCGACCCCCAAAGAACGTCGGTGAAGCCGACACCTTTTATTGCTTTTTAAACGCCGGATTATATGCGTAATAATTCTTGCTGTTCAGATCGTCGCGCACCATTCCGAGAGCCTTGCCGAATCGCTGGAGGCATATTCGGAAAGGCTCCTCCTCTGGGGGAGCTGTCGCCGTCAGGGGTTCCCCGACGCGAACTTGAGAGCGTTGGGGGTTCACGTAAGGCGACTGAGGGAGTTTTTGTTCTTCAGGCTGTTTTTAACCAAATTTTTCGGGGCTGCCGCAAAATACCGAATTTTGCGGCAGCCCCTTGTAATTTTTAAAATATCAGTGATTGTGTATTCCGTCGCCGTTAAAGACCTTGCGAGTCCTCATCCATACATTGTTTTCGTAAAAGCTTATTCCTGCGCCATATCTGTACAGCTGATATTCTTCCTCGACATAAAGGTCTCCGGCCATCCAAAGTTTATAGTACTCATTTGCTTCGTCATGTATCATGTTAAACGTTTCAATCAGTATTTCCTCAGGCAGGTTGTATTTTGCACGGAAGTCATCGCCGGAAAAACGAATACGTACGGGAGGGTCGGAAGTAACAGGCGCATCTGTAACCGGCTCAGCGGTCGACGTGATTTCCGCAGGAGAAATCTCCTCCCCCGTATCTTACTGATAGTATTGACTATGGGCAAGATCCCAATAATCGGGTGCGAAATAATCGTCGATTGTATGCCGGTCGAATTCGATCTCGCCGCGTAAATACTGACACCACGGGTTGCTGTAATAATCAGCAATATACGGATCTTTATAAAACAGCGGTTCGCCGTTTTCATCAACGTCGCCGAAATAAATCGAAACGAACCTATATAAAAGCGCCGGATTTATACGTTTACAGTCGAAATCATATCCTTTGACCGAAACGAAGGCCGGTCTTTCGCGTCCGGTGTTGTACGCTTCGCCCGAGTCTTTATCAAAGACCGCCGCGTTAAGAGTTCCGTTTGAACAGCCGTCTTTATATCTGAACTTTACCTTTGTCGTAACTGAAGTCTCGTTTCCGAAATTCAATTCGATAATTTCGTCTGATATAAGATCTATGCTTTCCGATGGGGAGAGCCTCAATATAAATTCGTTTTTATCTGCAGAGTCTTTGAATTTACCGGTGAATCCGGAAATCAGTTTGTATACCGTTATATCGTATTCAATGAAATCTTTATGCTCCGTACACGTTATATCATATTGTCTCAACCGTTCTTTTGCGTATTCTTTTGCTTTTTCGCTCAGATTCATTACGTCGATCATCGGGATATTTATATATTCTTCGCCGTCTTTAACGACTCTTTGAAACGATACGGTAAATTGACTCGATTCTTTTTGAGGTTTATTGCCTTTGCCGACGATCTGATCCACGATCGCAGCCTCTTTTAAGACTTGTTCCGGATCGGTTTCCGCGGTTGCGTTCGGTTCTGTTTTTATCGGTTCCGATGATGTCGGTGTTTCTTCCGTTTCACCGTCGGTCCGCGTCGTCTCGATCATAGCGGTATCGGGAATATCGACCGGCTGATCCGCCCGGCTTGCGATCATTATCAAGCCGACGGGGATTGTGGTCACGAGTATCACCGCCGCGGCGATCACGGCGATGAGCGACAGACGGCGCTTGTTCGATTCTTTTTTCTTATCATACTCCGCTTTGCGCGATATGAGCGCGGCGGCGGTCTCTTCATATGTCTTCATTCGTATAGCCCTCCTCCTTCATGAGTTTGCGCAGCTCGGCGCGTATGCGGGAAAGCGAAGTATATACGCTCGCCTCGCTTTTGCCGGTTATCTTCGATATCTGTTTTGCGTCAAACTCTTCAAAATACGAAAACCATATAAGCTCGTATTTTTCGGGGCTCAGCTTCAATAAACATCTGTACAGGGCTTTTTTTATCTCGCTTTTGAAAAAAACATCTTCAAACGATTCGTCAGCCTGTTTGTCCGGCAGATCGGTGTAAACGATCCGCTTATCACGGCGGAGCTTGTCGTACGCGATGCTTCTGCCGACGCCGTAAAGCCAGGTGCGAAAAGAAGCGTTGTCGAGCTTTAAGTATTTCGGTTTTTTCGTGATCAGCCTGAAAAACGTATCTTCGGCAATATCCTCCGCCGTCGGCATATCTCCGACGATACCGTTTATATACAGTATCAGCCCGTCGCGGTATTCGCGCATAAGCTCGACCAGAGCGTCATTGTCGCCCTTCAGATATTTCAGATAATATTCCGCGCCTTTATCCATAATTCTTCTCCGAGTTCTGCAGTTCTCTGACCATTAAACGGACGAAAATGAAAAACCTTACACGTTTTTGAAGAATTTTCCGCAGAGTATAATATGCCGTAAGTTTTCTCATGCAGCGATTCACGAATCGCCCGTATAAATGCGCGAAGCGCAATTAGCGGCCGACGTATCAGCAGTATCAGACTGCAAGCCGGACCCGTTAGTGACGTCATCGCCGGGTTTTTGTGAAAACGGCTTATATATCATTAAGAATACAAAAAGTGCAATAATAAGCAATACGGGAATTGCAATCAACAGTATTTTATTTATCTTTTTTATGGCTGCCTCAGTTGTCTTATTTTTCGATTATATTATAATATCAGATTTGTAAAATGTCAATAAAAAAATACAAAGAGTCTGTCGCGTCAAGTGAGGCAAAAATGAAGAAAGCAGGCAAAAACCTTGAAAAAAGGCTCGCCTGTTTTCTTCTTCTGCGGTATAACGCAGCGGCAAAACAAACGCTCTGTAATACCGCAATGATAAAGAAAAATCAAGTGTTTACGGGAAGTCTTTTTTATCTTCCCTTGAACGCGGGATTGTACGCGTAATAATTTTTGCGGTCAAGTCCGTCGCGTACCATTCCGAGAGCCTCGCCGAAGCGTTGGAAGTGGACTATCTCGCGCTCGCGCAGAAACCGTATCGGGTCGATTATATCGGGATCGTCGACGAGGTTCAGAATATTATCGTAAGTCACGCGCGCCTTCTGCTCAGCCGCCATATCCTCGACAAGATCGGCTATCGGGTCACCCTTCGACTGCATGAAAGCCGCCGTATACGGCGTGCCCGACGCCGCCTGCGGATACACGCCGAGCGTGTGATCGACAAAATACGTGTCAAAGCCCTCTTTTATTATCTGCTCCGCCGTAAGATCCGAGGTGAGCTGATAAAGTATCGCGCCTATTATCTCAAGATGCGCCAGCTCCTCTGTACCTATTGACATTTTATTTTGTTTATGATATAATAGGGGCGTAAAGCAATAAAGCTCACGCGGTCTCATATACTGTAATATTACAGTATATGAGAGTATTGTTGATGATACTTAATCCCGAAAAACTGCCGGTAAACGAAGATGCGGCAAAGACGGTCGCCGCATTACTTAAAGGATTGATAAAAATAAGGACGGACGCAAATGGAATTAACGATAACAAGAGCGAAGAAAACGATACCGTCGGAAAAGAAGCTGAGAGTATGCGCGTACTGCCGCGTATCGACGGATAAAACGGACCAGTGGAATTCTCTCGAATCGCAGAAGAAGTTTTTTGAGACAGAATTCGAACGCAATCCGGATTGGGTCCCCTGCGGCGTTTACGCGGACGAGGGCATCAGCGGCACGACGCTTGAAAAGCGCGACGCGTTCAACGAAATGATAAGACGCGCCAAAGCGGGTGAGATAGACCTCATCGTCACAAAAGAGGTCTCGCGTTTTTCGAGAAATCTCGTTGATACGATAACCATCATCAATGATCTCGCAAAGCGCGGCGTATATGTTTATTTTCTCTCCGACCGCATAAACACCGCCGTCCCCGAGGAGCGGGACAGGCTCGACCAGCTCGCGCTTTACGCTCAGCAGGAATCGAAGCGCACCTCGACCCGCGTCAGATGGGGACAAAGCCGCTGTATGGAGCGCGGCGTCGTTTTCGGGCGAAAAGAATTGTACGGTTACAATATCATCCGCGAAGGAAAAGGAAAACAGACTTTTGAAATAATAGAGGAAGAGGCTGAGACCGTACGCAGAATATTCGGCTGGTACGCGGACGGCGACGGCACCCACGTTATAGCCAAACGGCTCGAGCAGATGGGCGTGAAAAGCAAATACAAAAACGGTTGGTCAAACACAGTTATCCTCCGCATACTGCGGCAGGAAAAATACGTCGGCGATCTGGCGCAGGGAAAAACGTACACGCCGGACCCGATGTCACACAAAAAACAGTACAACCGCGGCGAATCGGACAGCTACTACATTAAAGACCACCACCCCGAAGCCGCGATTATCGACCGCGGACTCTGGGACAAGGTCCAAAGTTTGCTTGAGAAAAACGCGCCGTCCGACGAGGTAAAGGCGAAGCATAACAACCGCTACTGGCTCTCCGGCAAAGTCTTCTGCGGCATATGCGGCAGCCGGTACGTTTCATTTACGAAAAAGCAGGTGAACACGCCGTATAAAGCGTGGATATGCTTTGCAAACCATGAGCGCGGCAAAAGAAAGACCGTCACAAACGATTTGGGCGAGAGCGTGACCGTCGGTTGCGACGCAAAGCGCGTGAACGAAAAAGTGTTGACGTTAGCCCTGCACGATATACTGACCGTGTTTTTGCGGAGAGCAAAAGACGGTATGGTCGATGAAATACTGGGAAGCGTCAAAGAACTGCAGTCGGGAAAATCAAACGAAAAACAGCTTCAGAAGCTGCAGTCGGATCTCGATAGACTGAACGAAAGAAAAAGCAGGCTGCTTGACGTCCTGCTTGACGGCGTTATAACAAAAGACGAATACAATAAGAAGCATAAAGAGCTGTGCAAAAAGACAGACGAGATACAGGATAAAATAAAAGAATATAAAAACGATGATAAAGTCAAAGCGGAAACGGCGGCGCTGTATGAGTTCAAACGGTCCGTTGAAGAAATGGCGGCGCTTAAGGACGAGGAGATAAACGAACAGCTTTACGCACGCGTGACGGAAAAGATAATCGTCCATCCCGAAAACGTCCTCGAATTCCGCCTCCGCTTCTACCCCGCCCCGATATTCCTTCAATACCGCACAACAGGCAAAGGCGAAAACTTCGACGCCGAGTTCACCGTTATCACGTAATGTTATAGTTTAAACGAAACAATCAAAGGAGTAAAACGCTGTGACAGTAAAAAGAATGGAAAAAGATGATATTAAAAAGGTTATTGAATTTGAAATTGAGTTAAGAAAACAGGAACCCGATACGTATTTTTGGGAACCGGACGAGACGTACGCAAAACAGCTTGAAGCAAGTTTTGACGACCCGCGTTTCAATACAGCCTTGTCCTTTATCGCCCTAAAAGATGATATAGTTATCGGCAGGATAGACGCCTCAGTCATCACAAGCCATAGCGACGCGTCGTGTTTCAGCGTTTATCTCGACTGGATATGCGTGCTGAAAAGTGAACGGCATAACAAAGTCGGTCAGGCGCTGCTCGACGCCTTGAGGGATGAGTGTAAAAAACAAGGCGCCGGACTTCTAATCGCACTTACGGCAAATAACGAAGAAGCTCAACGCTTTTACAAAAACGTCAAAGGCGCCTCCATGCACGACACGGGAATCTGGATAGACGTCTGACTCAGATCAGCGCCGCCCAAACATCGTCGAACGTCTTTATATTGCCGCTTATTATAGCAACCACACCCCCGACATTTTAGGTCGAGGGTGTATAATCATTTGCTTAATTATCTTGCGGTTTCCGAAATTGCTCCAGCTCCATGAAAAAATCATATAGCATAACGTAATTTTGTCTAATCACCTGTGATTCGCGGCAGTGCCCGGAAAAAAAACATGCTTTGAAAGAAATCCATTCTTTGATATTTTCAAGATAGTCGATCAAAGCATCATGCGCGAAAAAGACTCTGCTGAAGATATCAGCGACCGACGACAACGCACTACGCGAGACAACAAAGTCAACCTTGTTGCCGACTTTTTCATTTGCTTTATTCAATAATAATTGTTAACTTTTGACAATTGAAATGAATTCCAACAGGTTATATAAAAGTAAAAATAGTTTTATGCAATCTTTTTTTCTTACAGTTTTATATGACATACCATGATCCAAATAATTCCTATTTATGATTTTTGTCTTTTTAGAGAAGTTATTTGTATCATCAAATACGGTAAAAAGGCATGGAAACAGATTCGCATAACTCAGTGATAAAAACAGTTTGCCACTATCGGATGTTTGCTGCGCTATAATTTCTTTATATTTTGCAATAGCGCCCGCTCCAACACTATATTTTGCAGTGTTTTTTCTTTGTTGTCGAATTAGTCGAGAATCGATGATTGAAAAAAGAATTAGAGCGCATGCTTTGTATTGATGTGCGTTATAACAACTAATAGCTTCTCGAATGTCCTTCTTCCGTTTGCATATTTCTTCTATTTCAGAGAATAGCATTTGCATTTCCGCTCTACGGCAGTATTGTAGCGCAATCTTATCTGCTTCATTTAGAGTTTTTGGGCAATCATTAAAGCAACCAATATCAGCATACGGCGGCACTGTCCAACCAAACTTTCCCCAGTTTTCATAGGATTTAAGCAATTCTTTTTTTCTTTCTTCAGATATTTCTGGAGTATGTATATACTGCAAAAAATCAGAAATACCACTTAGAAAGGATTGACTGATTTCGCTAAAACTTGCTAAAGCTGCTTTCATTCCGGCTAATATCGTACCGGCGTTATTGGCGCACCAAGACATTGCTGAATTTATTATTTCAGCTAACGAGCTTAAGAAAGAGAAATCAATTACATGTGGTACATTAGAAGCCAAAAGATTTGCGTTTGAAATGGTTTGCGTCAAGCTCTCACTGATTGGTTGGGACGCTTGAGGAATATTTCTCATATAATAATTGCGATACGCAATTGTATAGCGTTGGCACACTTCATTGCATGTTATCTCGTTATACGCCGCATAGAATTCCTTTTTCGCGGAAAGAAAATGATTAAAAATTTGAATGAAAAAGTCGTCGCTTTGCGATGTTACTTGCTCAATTGTTGGATTTGTTTTAGAGTCAGTAGCGCTGATTAATTGGGAAGCAACATATCGTCGATAATCAAATTTTTCATTAACGTTCCCATTAGGCATTAATAATTGGTCAATAGATACGGTTGCCAAATACATTATACCGTCAATAGTATAACTAATCCTTTTTCGACCATCATCTAAGTAAATTGTATTATCATTAACGTTATCAGGCAAGTATTTCACCCCTCCCTTTTTCTCTGTACTTTAATCAACATATTTTTGATACTAATTCATTCATTTAAGAGCATTATTTTCAGATTTATTAGGTGATGAACATCAATCTTTGTTTGATAAATCATAAATGGCTTTTATAGCTAATTGCCATTCTTCAGAATCTTTTCCGCTCGTTTTATAGACGTTCAAAGCTCTATGTAATGCTTCCTGAATTTCTGATAAGCGATTACATATATTTTGTGATACATTGAAATTCATTCCGTGCACCAACGCATTTCTATACATTCTTAGCTCGTTTATCTCAACAAACAGTCTATTATTGATGATTTCGTTCTGCTGTAGTACCTTGAGCGATTGAATTATTTGATATTTATTGTTATAATTTAACTCGTTTTGATCTCTCATGCACTCTTCTGCAAACTCTAAAACAGTTTTTTCAAGCATATTATAAGATTTTAAAAAATCACTAAAGTCGCCAGGAGCATCTTTATTTAATTCTTTAAAGAATTCATCTGCTTTCTTTTTCAACAAAACAATTTCTTTATCTATTTTTGCAGGGTCAAGCAACATAACACCGAAAAACAATGTTGATACAATACAGATAGAAAAAAGAAAAACGCTTTCATTAATAATAAAATTATAGACGGAATTACAATTGTGTAAAAGGATAATTCCAACAATACATAAAAGTATCGTCAATCCACAAGTAATTGATATCATAATCAAACAGTGAAACAATTTGTTTAGAATAGATGCTGCTGCATCAAAGTACATTTCTTCAGAATTAGTAGATTCTTTAAACTTGCCCACAAAAAACACATACGCCGTTAATGTTAATGCGAATACCGTACCAACAACTTGTGCCATTGCAGAAAACAGGTATAAGAGTTGATTTTCGTTCAAAGTAAATAACGGATCGAAAAATGAAATAATTATGCTGGCAAATGTTGCAATACCTAAACTCACAGAAATTACTATCGTAGAACAACTTCCACCTTTTTTTAAGCTTTTATTATTCGATAAATCTTGATTTTTCATTTATAATCTCTTTCTTAAGCTGATATACTGTCATTAAAACACCTTTGAGGGCGTAAAATGATGCAAATTGTTATGCGTTAATGCACTTCGATTAATCCTTGTTTAGTTTTTTTTCCAATATCGTGATCTTGCTTCTTTTTCCTTTTCTTTACTAATCCAACAGTACTGAAATCATTATATTTGTTATATAAATCTATTGATTCGCCCATCAAATCACCCGCTTCTAAAGCAAATCCCTCAGTTTCATAATCACGATTTGAATCAAAAAAGACACAGTATCCATCAGGGATTGGTTTCGTTGTATGATCAAACACTTTGTCCACAAGATCAGATACTTTTTGAAAGTGCTTAATAACATCATCACTAAATAAGTATCGTATTTCAATATCAGCTCGACAAAATTCTTCTACAAGTGATTGCTTTGGCTTTTGATAGTTAATTATACTTTCTAATATTTTTCTAACAATTTGATAAATCTCAAGACGTTTTTGCATTAACGCTACACCAAGTTCTATTTGCTGAGCTTTATACTGTTCCTTGGCGTTGTGCGCGTTTGTTATTGCAAAAATTATATTAACAACAGAAAAAACAAACGTAATACACAAAGGAATCAGCCAACTGAGATTTTGAACTATCCACGAATCATTTTGAACTGTACAAACCATTATTAGATCCTTTCATTACTTCCCTTTTATATTCTCAACAAGCTTATCAAAATCGCTCTTATACAGCTTGTCCTGAACTACTCTGAATTTCTTGTATTCTCTCTCCGCGTGCGCTTTTGCGTCGGCGGCGAGGACGGTGCCGGCGTTTTGCAGGACGTCGCGACCCGCTAACTGCAGAAAAGCGTCCAAACGTTTTCCCCAATCCTCCATAGTCATCGGTATTTTTCTTTTTGCAAAATCCTCCGCAAGATCAAGGAAAGAGTTGACGATCCTGCCGAGCGATTCAAGTTCATCCTTTGATAGATAGTTTTTTGCAACTGTCACGTCGCTTTTAAGTATTTTACCGTCGGGAGCGTCTTCCCACGTTGTCAAACCCATATGTTCTTTTTCGCTGTCCGCGCGGTACATTATAAGTTCTGCGGCAGTATTTCCCGTTATGGCATAGTGCATTTTATTCTGCACGGTTGCAAAAAAGAGTTTTGCCAAAGGTGAATCCTTATCGTAATCGACGCTTGTCGCATAAATGTCTGTGACCTTTTGATAAAACCTGCGTTCACTCAAACGTATCTCTCGGATTTCTTCAAGCAGTCTTTCAAAGTAATCTTCGCCTAAAAAAGAACCGTTTTCCATCCGCTTGCGGTCGATCACGTAACCGGTTATTGCAAACTGTTTCAAAACCTGTGTAGCCCAGCGACGGAACTGTGTCGCACGCATCGAATTAACACGATAACCGACGGATATAACGGCGTCAAGGTTGTAGTGATCAAGTTCTCGATTGACTTGACGATTTCCCTCAATTTGAACTACTCGAAATTTTCGAGCAGTTGAATCTCTGTCCAATTCACCCGAATTAAAAATCTCTTGTAAATGATACGTTATCGTATTTGATTCTACATCAAACAAACTTGACATCGCTTTTTGCGTCATCCAAAGCGTTTCGTCCTCATATCGAACATTTATACTATCGTCCGATCCGTTTTTTTCAAAAATCAGGAATTCGGCGTCTCCGCTTTTTATCAACAAGTCACGATTTTCACTCATAATTCAAGCTCCTCCTTCGATAGATTTCCGGTATGTCAAAAGCCAACACATTTTTTCCCTTCAGCATAACAAACGACTACGTCTGATTAAAGTATATCACAATAACAGAAAAAAGTCAACATGAATACGCCAAATCAGATAGCTATGAGTTTAAAATCGAATGACTTTAAGGTCCGCAAAGCAGCGGGCTTTTTTTATACACAGATTTCTATATATTGTATCTCATTGAACAATACTACAAAATATGCCGCTTTCAAGGCAAAAAAAGTTGTGACAGAAAATTTTGAATCTGTCATAATACTGTTGAATCAAAAAAACGGATTGATTTTGACAATCCGCTAGGCAAAACACGGGGAGGTGATCTCATATGTTGTAGCATGACAACAGCATCCGTTCAAAGCTATCAAGCAAAAATCTCAAACTAAAAAAATGAAAGTCCTGCGGCTGATCACAGCTTCAGGCGGAAAGGACAAAAAATGATAAAGAAAATAGCTGCGGTATATAACGAGAGCGATGAAATCAACAAAGAAATCGTAAAAAATCACACTTATCTTGATTTTGTAAGGAACACATTGGTATGCAGCCTGTATACCGAACCGGACCACTACAACACTCAAGTAAGCTACATTGTTAAAAGCAACGGTAATTTTATTCCGACGTATTTTTATACCAAGATAAGTCCCGATAAAGACGTATTGATTCCCGTAACGTTTCAGCTTATTGATATGTACGGAAAGTCTTTGCATGATTTCCTGGGTGATTGTAATAAATATGTCGCAGAGACAAAAGGCTTGTCAGAATTTGAAAGAGAATACGGAAAAAAGATTACCGAAGAAGCTGAAAGTATGAGCTGTTTTGATGATTTTAAAAATTTTCTGAAAGATTACAGTTATGACAGGCTGCTTAATAATCTTGAATGGTCATTTGCAGAAGCTTCAAAATTTTACAGCAGCGAGGCATCCTTCATTGTAACAAACCATACTGTAACCGGCATTGAACCCCGCTGCGTTTTTTTCAATCTGGTCGATGAACATAGCGGAGATATATACAGGATATCATGGGACGCGCTGAAAGATTTTTACGGGAAAACGCCTTTTCAGTTCCGACTTGATTACAGCGTTAAAATGCGTGAATTAGTACAAATCTGCAAACAGATATCCGAAGGCCGGATAAGCAGAAAACGCGCCGCGACAACTTACGGGGTATCTGAAAACCAAATAAATATATTGATGAGCGTACTGCTTTTATAACATATACAAGCCTCGGTCATGAAAGTCGACACACATTCGCAGAGGCATACGCCTATCGCGTCTAACTATGAACAATACGTAAATAGTATTTTAACTTTCGTGTTTTGAACCTAAAAAATCGAAAATTTCTGTCATTATTCATACGAGACGGAAATTCAGCAACCGAATCGAAAAATAAAAAAAAGAAAGGAACTAAAAGAATGAAAAAAAGATTTGATGTCGAAGATGCTGAACTTAAATGCGCAATGTACATTTCGTACGAAATTAAAAAAATCATCGAAATGGCAAGAACAGACGAAGAGATTATTGAACTGATGGAATCCGCCGGATATACGGATTTTGAAATCTATGATAACGGCGAATGGTTTGAAGTAAGTGCCGTAGCACATTTAAATGCGGGTGAAGTTCCCGGAGTCGATTATCCGTACCTCAAGCAGCTGTCTTTTCA
>CACZOH010000020.1 GCA_902782785.1 uncultured Ruminococcus sp.
AAAGATCAAGGCTGATCATCGGAGTCAGCTGCGTGCCGAGATCCTCACCCAGCCAGACGAAAGACAGATAATCTTTGCATTTTTCAACGGTCCTGTACATCACCTCAAGCTGAGATCCTGCTCTGCGGCGCATGAAATCCATAGCCGCCTCGTCCTCCGTCAGAAGGTGGACAAGCACGTCCTCCATACCCATAATACGACCGTTTGAATTGATTATGTCGGGGACGCCGGGGTTGCCGACGTGAAGAGCGTACCGTTCGCTTAACGCCTTCGCCTGCGCAAGCGCCGCGTCGTAATCAAAATCGTCCGGGTCCGGGATCGGATAGCTTTCAAACAGCTCGTCGTCCGCGTCCTTCAGCGGGAAATCGCAGAAATCCCAGTATCCGCCGGATTGATTGGGCACCCAGCGCATATAACAGCCCTCCAGGATATCAACGCGTCTGTCCGGTTTTTCCGGGTACGGGTTTTTGCCCGTATAAGGCGCGTTTACGCCGGCGTAATCAACGCCCAGCGCGTCGTCAAGGGAGCGTTTGTCGTCCGGTCTGACGCCCAGGGCGGCGCAGAGCTTTGCGTGTATAACGCCGTTTGTCTCATATCCTATGGTGACGCGGTCGGTTTTTTCAAACGCGAACGTGCGTTCAACGCGCTCGCGTGCGGTCATGGTTTCTTTGGCTTTGATTATTTTTTCCACTCAAATCACCTCTTTATATTATTTCGGCAAAGAGGTCGGGAACTCTTAAAACGTCCTTTTCACCGTTTGAGATGATAAAGAAATACCTTCAGAAAACTGCGTTTTTTTATTTTTTGTTATTTCCTTATAGTGTACCAAATTGTTTTTTATTATCTCATATGCCGTATCAAACGCTCATTTTTGCAGACAAACCGTCAAAGGGCGGCGTTCAGCGTTTCTTCTTTTGCGATCTGCGCCCAGCGTCCGAGGCGCTCCGGTTCGTTGTTTACGGTACTTATATCTTTTAACAGCAGCTCGAGCCGAAGACCGTGCTTCTTTGCGGCGGAGATCGTGTGCCGCAGATCCGCCCTCACGGTGTCCTCGTCAAAGGACGTATGCGCAAGAAAAGCAGGATTCGGCTTGTTTGACATAACGTATTTGCGGGGCAGATTTGCCGCGAAATTCTCGCGGTCGCTCCAGGGGCTGCAAGAGATCTTTTTTATGTTCGGCATTCGGCATATTATATCGAGGCGGTCGTCCAGTCTGTCACAGCAGCCGTAATATACAGCGCCGAAATGCGGGAATATCCGGTTCATGTACCGGACCTCGAATTCCTCCGTTATCTGCGGAGAGACGGAGGTGAAAAGCTGAGCCATACCAAAAGCCCAGCCGTCGCCGCTTACCGGATTGCCGCGGTCACATCCGTTTGTCGGAAGCGAATCCGAAAACGTGTATGAACAGTGGCACATATTGCAGTTGACGTCGTACAGACCGAGCTCATTAATCTGCTCTATCTCCGAAAGCGTCGCCGCGGTCAGCCGCTCCATTATCGCGTGCATCATCTCCGGGCGGTCCATCAGCTCGATATAGCAGTTATCAACGCCCATCCACTGCGCGATCCAGTCCCAGAAACCGAGGTGCAGGATAATGCCCTGCATCCTGACCGGTGCGATCCCGTCAAACACGTCGGCGGCCTCCTCCGCGATAAGCGCCTCGCCGTCCCGATCGACCGTTATGACCGGCGTTTTTATCTTTTCCACGTCCTCCGGCTCCCTGAACTGGTTGATGTACCGCTTTGAAACAAAGCCGTGCGCGCTCTCCGGAAGCTCATATTCGGGACGGAGCCCGTAGCCGGTATTGCTTATGAGACGCGGCAGAAGCACGTAAGGATTCAGCACCATATCGGCGCGCAGACGCTCCCATTTGTATATCTCGGAGCGCAGAGTCCACTCTATCCGGCGATAATACGGATCGGCGACCGTGCACGAAAGAGAGCCGTCGGAATTAAGCTCGTTCCACGGCATCTGGTCTATCGCGACCATCGGCTTCTGCATATCCCCGTCGTTTAAAGAGCGCCAGAGCCGCCGGTTTTCGTTATTTTCTTCGGATAACGCGTAAGACATATATTTTTCCGCAAGCGTTCGCAGCGTCACGCGGTCTTCCGCACGCAATCCCATATGATCTCCTTTCGCGCTGTACAGATCGTGTTCCTTTCTTCGTTTGCCGTCAGGTCTTTTGCAGAAATTATCATCAGTTTATTTAAACTGTATCATAAAAATATGAATTTTTCAACAAACTTTTCAGTGATGCAAAAAAGCACCCGGACTCCGGGCGTTTTTTGTATGTTCAAGTATTCTGTCAACGCATGAACGGCTCACTCTTTGAGTTTTCTTTTTCTTTATTCTTTTTTACAGTCTCTTCCGGCTTTTTGTGAAAGCCGAGCACAGCTTCAGC
>CACZOH010000021.1 GCA_902782785.1 uncultured Ruminococcus sp.
ATGTTCGATACGAACAATTCATGCGGCGATAGCCGCAATTCACGCGCCGTTTGCGGCGCAATTCATAGCTTACAGCAAATTTCTCTGCTTAAATGAATTGGCTTCGCCATGAATTGACGCAAAGCGTCATGAATTGACGGTCATACCGTCATGAATTGATTTGCATTAAAGACGCAAATCATTAAGGCTGCCGCAAATGCGACAGCCCCATTTCTTTATCTGATCTTGACCGCCTTTGTATCGGGGATCGTATCAAACCCCGTTTCGGAAAGCAAGGTTTGTGAGTCTTTTATGTTTTTGCAGTCAGCATACAGATATGACGACGTATAATTGACTATATCGTCCTCCTCCGGCGTAAATCTTACTATTACGGGAAAGCCGTCGTCAAACACGTATATGAAAAACCGCGTTTTGTCAAGCGTTTTATATATCATGCTTCCGCCGTCGTTATATACGTTGGTGAACGCTATCAAGCTGTAATCATAGTCGCTGTTTTTTATGTTTATACTCGATACGAGGCTTCCGTAAGCCATCTTGCAAATACGGTCTTTCAGGTTATCGGGCAGCTTGTCAAGATTCTGACCTTCATAGTCACTTGTGAAAACCTGATTTAATGCGCTTTCCACATCGACCGTCAACTCGTATACGTCCGCCTTGCTTGTATCCTGCTTTTTTATTACGTCAACGTAACTGTTGTATCCCTCGGGTAATACTGTCGGGGAAACGATATTACGGTATTCATCGCAGCAAACCATTTCCTTCATTCTTCCCGCCGCTTGTAATCCCGCGTCTATCAGTACGTTATCGCCGCTTTTGCCGCACCCGTACAGAAGCGGAAAAAGAAATACTACACAGCATATAACGCAAAATACTTTTTTCATTTATCATTCCTGCTTTCCGTAGAAGATCTCCACAGGCTGTTCGGAAACGTACTTGAACAGAAGCACAACGTCCTTGTTGTTTATGGCTCCGTCGCCGTTGCAGTCCGCCGCTTTTTCATCCGCGTTTTCGATCTCCGTGCCGCTCGTCATCCTGAACAGAGCTATTACGTCCTTGTTGTTCACAAGACCGTCGCGGTTCACGTCGCCGGCTTTGTCTTCAAGCAGATTGCCGACCGCCGTCCTTATTTTTGCAAAAAGCTCCGTATCGGTCGAGTAATCGCCCAATGCCGTGGTGACCTGCTTTATCATGAGCTCTGACGTTTTTTCGCCGAATTTCTGATCCAGAAGAGTGAAATAATCGTAATCCTCCACGCCGTCGCGTATGGATTCGAGTCTGAGAGAGCCTATGGGTCCGGGATAACCGTCGGATCCGTATTTTTCGATATATTCGGGCAGAGCGCCGCCGGGGTATATAAGCACGCCGTTGCCGTATGTGTCAACAACAGTGCCCGCCGCCGCGTGCTCGTATTTTTTCGTCCACTGCTTAGAGTTCTCCCAGTCGTTGCACATATAGTAAAGCACGCCGTCAATGTTGTAAAGCTTTGTCTGCCAGAAGAATATCCTGTGCTTTACGGATTCGTCGTTTATGGAAAACGTTATCTCGGGATTGTGCGGGAAACGCGTCACATACCACCATACCTCGTCGCCCTCAGCCTGCTGTTCTGCCATTCTGTCGGCGAATTTGCCGTATTTTGTTTCCATGGTTTTATTGTAATACTGATTATAGAGTTTTGAATACGCCGCTTTGTCCTCGCTCGTGTTGAAGAAATAGGTCTTCGGACACCAGACGTTGACGTCGTTTTCAAGATACTTGAAAAAGTCCGCATTCGTGCTGACGTTCGTATTGTAATGGATCGGTATCAGGAGCTTATGCTCGCCGAAATACTGTGTGAACTGAGCGTTCCACGTCTTTATGTTGTTCAACGCGGCGACCGTCAGCGGCTCGTCGCCCTTGTCCGGGTAGAAATACGCTTTGTCGAGCCATTCCTGCTTTTTTGATACGCGGTTGTACGCCGCTTCAAGATATGCGTCATGATATTTGCCGTTTACGAGCGATTCCGGATGATGCTTCCAGAACAGCGTGAACGCCGTGCATCTCGGATCGTCCATATACTGTTCCACTCTGTCGTCCCAGAACTGTCCGCGTTTGGCGTAGGGCAGAGTATAGCAGTTGACCTTGTTGTCAAGCAGATACTCATAATACAGTGAATAAAGATCGTCTTCAAGACCGTCCGTTGTCGTACCTTCTCTGTTTGCTCCGACTATAGTGTTCCATTCGTTCAGGTCCGTGAGCGTTTTGCAGTACGACGCGACGGGAAGGGTGAAATTCCAGACGTAGGCGTAAATGTTCGCCTGCTTTATCACGTTTTCATCCTTGTCTCTCAGCTTGACCGTCGCGGTATACTGTCCCGCGGGTGTGTCCGCGTCGGATTTAACCTTGATGATGAACATACTGCTCTTGTTTTTACTGAGAGAGAATTCGTGCTCGAGCACGGGGATCGGGTCGACCACGGTCTTGCCGTCAACGCCGTCGAAATACCAGCCGTAGCAGACCTCTTTTTCAAGCTTTTTGCCGTCCGCGTTCTTGAAGCTCGATACTCTGAGCGTAAGTCCGTCCATATCCTTGTCGGATGCGATCAGCAGATGACATCCCTCGGTCTCGTTTTTTGCCAGGCGTATCTGATACGTGTTTCTGCCGTTTGAGGTTATCTCCTCCGCGGGCGTATTGTAATAGCTGTGATCGAACCACATCGTTATACCGCTGTCCTCGTGCTCGGCGATAACGGGCTCGTTCGATACCTCGGGCGCGCTGTCGTTCACACCGTTTATAAGACTCAAAGCCTTTTCCTGTTCCGTCTCCGTCAGCGCGTGCAGAGCTCTGTACGCGTCCGGAGCCGTGCTCGCCGAGCCCGCGGCTGACGGGATCACGGCTATGGCGGTGCAGATCATACATATCAGAAGCAGCCCGATAATGATTTTTTTCATGAATTCAGGATCCTTTCCGTATTATTGATCATATTATATCAAAACACGTACTTTTTGTCAACAAGAAAACAAAAGATTTTCGGTATTAAAAAACCTTCTCCTGTTGGAGAAGGGGGACCACGCCGGGGTTCCCCGACGTGAACTTGAGAGCGTTGGGGGTTCGCGGCAGGTGGATGAGGCGAACTATACCTTCCCCTTTTGGGGAAGGGGGACCACGTAGTGGTGGATGAGGCGAACGGTTTATATTAAAACTTAAGAATTTAACTCCTTCAGTCTGCTCCGCAG
>CACZOH010000022.1 GCA_902782785.1 uncultured Ruminococcus sp.
TCTTTCCGTCGTTCGTTATTATGATGAGCCCGCTCGTCGCTTTGTCGAGCCGCCCGACGGTGAAAACATCCTTTCTCTTATACTTATCGTCAAGCAGATCGAAAACGAGAGGCTCGCCCGGCTCGTCGTTTGAGCAGACGTATCCCTCCGGCTTGTTCATAACGATATAAACGAATTCGGAGTATGTGATCACTTCTCCGTTGTACGTTATCACGTTTTTATCGGGGTCGACGTTTACCGACGCGTCGCGCACGGCGGCGCCGTCCACCGTCACGGCTCCGGCTCTCACCGCTTTTGCGCACTGACTGCGCGTAAGCACGCCCGTTTGTGTAAAAAATTTATCCAATCTCATAGTCTAATAATAACACAAATTTCTTGTCTTGTCAAGTGAATACTTTTTTATCACGCGCCGATAATGGATAAAAAAGAGGTACTGTTATGGACGATTCGAAAATATACGGAAAATACGTAAAAGCCCACGCGAAAAAGACGAAAACTCTCCTCTGCTGTATCAAAGCTTTCGTATCCGGGGGATTTGTATGCTGTGTCGGAGAGCTGTTTTCCGATATTTACAAAGCCGCGGGCGCTCCGGACGAAATACGTTCCGCTCTCGTTTCCGTAACGCTTATGTTTATTACGGCGGTCCTGACGGGTTTCGGCGTGTTTGACAGGATCGCAAAGCACGCGGGCGCGGGAACGCTCGTCCCAGTGACCGGTTTTGCAAACGCAATGATCTCCCAGGCGATAGACGCGAAAAGCGAGGGATTTATTGCAGGCGTGGCGGCAAAGCTGTTCACCGTTGCGGGTCCCGTCGTCGTTTACGGAACGCTTTCGTCGGTCTTATACGGAATAATATATTATTTTACAATTTTATGAAAACGCTTGACATTTGCCTTTAAACTGGTGTATAATACTGATATTACATCAGGGGAGGTAAATTATGAAAAGATTTTTATGTATTCTTCTGACCGCGATGATGATCGTATCCGCGGCGGCTCTCACCGCGCAGGCGGACGAAGAATACAGGGTCAACGCGTACGGTGACGAAAGCGGCGGTTCCGACAACAACATACCGCTCGGAGATACGTGCGGCGTAAGGCTCTGCATCAACGCGCCGTTCAAAGCGCTGTCCGTACGTCTCAGCACGTACCTGAAAGCCGACTCCATCGCTACGGTATCGCTTTTCAAGTGGGCGGGGGATTTTGAAGACACCATCAAAACGACGCCTCTGGCTGAAAAAACGTTCAACCCCGTAAATGACAATCTGAAACACGAAATGGAGTTTGACACGCAGCCCGCCGGCGAATACTTCATAGGCGTAAGAAACGACAATTCACAGCTTTGCATATGGGCGTGGAAGAGCACGAACGCGGTAGGAAAGGGTCTTTTATACTCCGGCGGAGCTGAAAGCGCGTGCGATATAAACGTAACGATAACGTTTACCGAAAAGACTGACGAGCCGTTTAAAAAAATCACCGGCTCCACTCAGATCACAGGCAAGAACACAGCTCCCGCCGAGTACGTTCCGGAAAACGACAGCGCGGTTGTAGTCCGCAATCCGCACCCGACGACGTGGGAAGCTACGGACGAGCTCGGCAGAACGCTTCCGACGTATGAGGAAACGGGCGGTTTACGCGACGGCAAGACCGTAGCGCTCTTCTACTGGTCGTGGCACGTATCGCAGGACAGCGGCGAACCGCTGAACGTTCAGAAGGTCATGGACGAACATCCCGAAGCCAAGAACGATTTCAACAGCTCCGTATGGCCGAAGACGCGTACGGTACACTTCTGGAACGAATCGATATACGGATATTACAAAACAAACGACGTATGGGTGCTCCGCAAGCACGCCGAGCTTCTGGCGGACGCCGGCGTGGACGTGCTCTTCTTTGACAACACGAACGGCACGTTCACATTCCGCGACAGCTACGTTCCGATCTACGAAACGTTTATGAAAGCGCTTGAAGACGGCGTAAAAGTGCCTAAAATATCGTTTTTGCTTCCGTTCGGCGATCAGGGCAACACGATGACGCAGCTTTCCTCGCTTTATCAGGACATATATCTGCGTCAGAAATATCAGCCTCTGTGGTTCTACTGGGACGGTAAGCCGATGGTGATGGCGCACAAGAGCTTTATATCCGGCAGCTCCGATATTGCAAAGGAAATGCGCGGATACTTCACCTTCCGCGGCGGTCAGCCGGGATATCTCGTACAAAACACATCTTATGATACGTGGGGCTGGTTATCTACGTATCCGCAGGCGACGTATAAATCGAAATCAGACAGGAACAACGTTGAGCAGATCACCGTCGGCGTTGCGGTAAACCACGATTACAAGACGCATCAGATCTCCGCAATGAACGGCGATAATATCATAGGCAGAACGTACACTTCAAAGGGCGTCGACACGCGCGAAAACGCGGTTAAATACGGCGCAAACCTCGCAGAACAGTTCGATTACGCGCTTAAGGTCGACCCGAAGGTCATATTCATAACCGGCTGGAACGAATGGATCGCCGGCAGATACGACGAGTGGTGCGGCGTCAAGAACGCGTTCCCGGATGAATTCAACGACGAATTCTCCCGCGATATAGAGCCGTCAAAGGGCAGGCTCCGCGACAACTACTATTATCAGATGGTCTCCTACATAAGAAAGTTCAAGGGCTGTGAGGAGATACCCGTTTACGATCAGAAGCTTTCGGCATCTCTTGACGACGTCCTTTCCGAATGGGACAACGTCAACGCCTCGTATATCGCGTATAAGAACAACGTGGGCGACAGAGACGCAAAGGGCTACGGATCACATTATTACAAAGACAACAGCGGCAGAAACGATTTTACGGCAGCCAAGGTCGTATCGGATAACGACAGCGTCTATTTCATGGCGGAATGCTCTTCCGACATAACGCCTTATGCGGGCAAAAACTGGATGAACCTTTATATCGACGTCGATTCCGGATATAACGGCTGGGAGACGTTCGATTACGTCGTAAGCAAAAAAGACGCATCCGATAATCAGGCGTCGCTTGATAAATTCTCCGGAAACGGATATGAAACGTCAAAGGTCTCCGGAGTTGATTACAAGGTGTCGGGAAACAGGATAGTCGTAAAGATCGCCAAATCGGATCTCGGATTGAGCGGAAACGAGTATAAGCTCGGCTTCAAATGGACGGATAACGTACAGGATGAGGACGGCTCCGGCGAATTCAAGGGCGAGATACTCGATTTCTACCGCACGGGCGACGTCGCTCCGGGCGGACGCTTCAAATACGTTTATAAATTCACGGGCTCCGCAGAAGTCGAACCCGTTACCTCAACGGAGGCGACAAGCGCACCGGCGGATGATACGAACGCACCCGAAACGACGAACAAGAACAACATAACAGAGCCGGAAAACAAAAACAACGGCACCGTTATACTCATAATCGTCATAGCGGCCGCTGTGATCGCGGTATGCGCCTCAGTCGCTGTAATACTGAAAAACAGAAAAAAATAAGCTCTCATTAACAAAAAGCCTGACTTTAAAAATCAGGCTTTTTTGTTTTATATTACGGCCATTGCGAGATCGGTTCGTCGTTTTCATACAGCTCTATATAACGTTCATTGTCGTTGGTTTCAGGTTTGATCTTGAAGAAATGATATTCGTTATCCTGCGTTATCCCTCTGATGTATACCCTTTTGTTTATATTCACAAAAGACAGGCTGTAATGCTCTGTGTAAAACATTTCTCTGTACACATCTTTATCCGATATCACGCCGACGATGAATGTAAACAAACCGCTTGTCGGACCGTACTGCAGAAAGCATATATCTTCTTTACCGTCCACGTCTATATCGGTTACGGCGATACAGTCGTAGTCTACCGCATATACGCTGCCGTCCTTTACGAGTTTTATATTGCAGTCATAATATTCATTATCCTCAAACATAAGCTCATCCTGTCCGTTTCCGGCAAAAACGTCGTAGCTGTATTCCGGGACTGCGAATATCTGAGCTCCCGTGCGTTCAAAAAATCCTTTCGGGGTAATATCTATCGGATGCAGTTTTATTTTTGACAGGCTTTTTTCATAACAAAGAAGCTTTTCCGCTTCATCGGCGGAAATACCGCCGTCCGGATCGTATGTGCTTTTTTTATACCACGTTATATCGAGCTTTTTATAGTTTTCATCATAACTCAAAAATATGAAACTGTCGTTTCTTGTAAAAAAAGCTTTGTCGTATTTTGTTTCAACCGCCTTATATCCGTCGTTCTTCAGAGTTTCAATATAGCGTTTATAATCCGTTCTCCTGTAATTCTCACAGACATACGACCCGTATTCGCCTTTATGAGCCGTCCTCGGCAGTACTGCCGGCGGCACGCCGACACACATAAAAGCTTTGCATATGAGAAGCGTGTCTTCCTCAATAACGTTGTTGTAATACGACAGCTCGTTGTATTCCGTCAAATCCCGTGTTTGCTCTTCCTCTTTTTTGGTGCAGCAAGAAAGAGAAAAAACGGCTGAAACGATCAAAAATACGGACAATATACCGCGTATTTTCATTTCTCCGACATCCTCTTTTCGACTTTGATCTATCCTTTTGTATTATATCATAAAAAAATGAACAAATCAAATTCCTGAAAAACGGATAAAAATAAATAAGATTTTTTAAAAAAGGTCTTGACATTTTTACTATAATTTGATATAATAACCGCGTTCGGTAAAAAACGCTGCTATAGCTCAGATGGTAGAGCGCATCCTTGGTAAGGATGAGGTCATCAGTTCGATTCTGATTAGCAGCTTGAAAAAACCCGCTTTGCGGTGTACTTCGTAAGGAAGTACACCGCAGCTAAATTCGCCCAGCCGGGAACCCCCGCCGCTATCCGGTTCGCGGCGGGGAACCCCTTTCCGGCGAGCTAAATTATGCTTCGCATAGCTAAATTTGCTTCGCGAGCTGAATTCGGCTTTGCCGAGCTTGAAAGGCGAATTTTATTTAGCTGTCCCGAAGGGACAATTTAGCTATCAAACGCAGTGAGATAATTTCGCTGCCGCAAAGCGGCAATTTAGCTTTTTACAAAAATCATTCTTAATCTCGGAATGGTTAGGACAAGCTGAAAGAAAGTAACCCACTATGACACTTTCAAAAATCGAAAGATGTCAGAGTGGGTTTGCTTCTTCCTTACGCAGCCTCTCTCTTCAGCGGGTTTTTATTATTTGTCTCTGTCTACCTTTTTACAAAGTTCAAACCATTCGCAGTCGGAGCAGACGTTGTAAAAAGCTCCGGGCTTATCGAATTCTTCGTACGTATATTCTCTGCCGTATTCAAGACCGTAGATACCGATAACGGCTTTGTCGTATCTGTCGGTCTTTTCTTTTGTCGTACATTGCCCGTCCGAGCAGAACGGGCAGGCCGAGCACAGATCGTCTGCCCCTTCCGTCAATATGAACGGCTCTCCGGCCTTTACCCTCTTTGATATAACGTCCATATTGGCGGTAAATTCTTCGCTGTAGCCGTGACCGACGTAATTTCCGATGCAAAGTATGTGATGCGGTCTTATTTGCATATCATCGCCCTCATCGCGTTTGCGGCGCACAAAAGCGCAA
>CACZOH010000023.1 GCA_902782785.1 uncultured Ruminococcus sp.
CGTAGTACTTGCAATCCGTAAGCGTTACGGAGGTGGTAAGACTTCCGGCGAACGCACCTTCTACATCATTGTCATTCTCATCTGTTTTAATGCAGTTGACAAGACCGGTCGAATAACTGTTTGATATTTCCATCGTTCCACTTGTCGAGCCCACAAATCCTCCTACGCTGCTGTCATCGCCCGTTGACTGCACGGAGCAGGTCGAATAACTGGTTGATATACTTGTTCCGCTTGCCGAGCCGATAAGTCCGCCGACGTTTTTATCACCCGTAACGTTATACAGATATTTTGTCGTATTGCTTTCAACGTACGTATATGCGCCGTCTTTCGTATGTCCGCCGGAATAGCTTGCCGAAACGGTGCCGCCGGTCGCGCTTCCGATAAGACCGCCCGCGTTCTCGCCCGTGGTACTTACCACAAGTGACGCCGCGCATTTTGATATCGTGCTGTCTTTTGTGCTTCCGATAAGTCCGCCGACGCTTCCCGTTCCCGTAACCGTTGCGGTCGTTTCACTGTCGGCGTCTTTGTTGTACGCCACGACGTTTGTTATTTTCGAATTGGCCGATGCACCCGCGAGAGCTCCGGCGTTCGTACCGTTAACGGTGAAATCAACAAGCTGCAGATTTGATATGGTGTCGCCGCTCACGGATGTGAACAACCCGGCGTTGCCGCTTACGTCAACTTTAATGGATGCTATTTGGTGACCTTTTCCGTCGTACGTAAAGGCGGCAGTATCATCGCTTGGTACCGTTACAGGTTCGAAGTATCCCGCAGTCAAATAAGCGGAATTGCTGTAGACCTGATGACCGCTTGTTAACGTGCTGGCTGTAAAATCTTTCCACGAAATATCCGATCTCTGTTCTGCTTTGTTGATATCTATGTCGACCGTACTCGTATCGTTAAGCTCACGGTTGAATCCGGAAACGCTTTCGTTCAGATTTTCCAGATGACGCGCGTTTGCTATATAGACCGTATCTCCGTTCCTGTCGTCGAACAGGCTGTTTGTTTCCGCAGCAGCGCTGTATGCGATATTCGACAACGCGGAATTGCTGAAGGAGACCGCCTGAATCTTTAGGTTTTCTCCCAAATAGAAACCTTTAGATCCTAAAAGTGAGGTAAAACGAAGGTAATTATCCGTAATATCATCAAGTACGATTTTATATGTACCCGGACTCGACGTATCACTTGAAATATTGACAGGAGTAGTATCGGGCGCGTTGTCTTTCACGATGTTATAAACGTATTGTTTTCCGCTCGTTTCTCCCGTGATTATCAAATTCAGGTAGGAATGTTCTACACCATGGTTAAGATCCTGTAATTCAATCCAGAGAACGTCCTCGTTATGAACTATCAGCTTGGGCGCCTGTAAAGTTACGGTCGAAAGAGCATCCGCGGTAGCGCCGCCGTAATAGCCGAGGACCGCTTTGATCTGCGGATCGTAAGATCTGCGTTTGCTTCTGTCATCCCTCGTATCCATATAGTCGTTATAATTATCCGACTTGAATTCGATACCGAATCTTTTATCATTGGCGGAAGCGCAGAAAACGTCAAGCACCGTAGCGGGGTTTTTTTGGTATCGGATTATATAGCTGTATCCCGTTCTTACCGTTTCATCCACGGCGGCGAACGGAAGCATATAATCAAGGACGGCGTGCTTCGTTTTATCTGGAGAAACCGTTCCCTGATTTACTATAAAATAGTACACTCCGGTTTTTTTGTTTTGAGCGTCCTTTTCGGCATATCCGAAATCGTATTCATTCTCATCATTTTTATCCGCATTATCCTCGTCCGCGTCGAGGTATCCCTGACCTGCGGCGGCTGAAAGGTGGTTCTGTGCGGCGATGAATATCTCTTTTGCGTATTCATCCATTTCAAGATGGTGCATCGAGCGCTGATATACCCAGACCGCTATAAACGCCACGGCGGCCAGCACAAGCACGATGGCAACGACTATGAGCGCTTCTGCAAGCGTAAATCCTTTTTTATTGATAAATCTCTTTTTCATCTCATTCTCCGTTTTGCAGCAATATCGGTTCATTTTACGGGTGTTATCAACAGTTCATCAAGAGAAGCGAGTACGTTTTCGTTTTTATCCTTGACCTTCAATCCCGAAAACTTTATCTTTCCGTCTGCGACTTCAACGTTATCATATGTAATGCTCAGATTTTTCGTCGCCGCCTGCATTGAAACAAGCTGACGTGAAAGCGTAACCGTTTTGTCTGTTGTTATATAATTCAGTACCAGCCCGTGATCGTTGTCATCCGAATGATTCTCTATCATCATTTTTCCGTAAGTATCGTCGGAAAAATAGATCTTTTTCGTTTCCGAATCGGTTTCTACCTCAAAATCATGTGCTCCGCAGAGCGTATATCTGAGCTCCGTCACGGTCGTTGACAGGAACACCTGCGCGTTCGCCGCGTCAACGGCTTTTGTATAAACTCTTGCCGCGACCGGTATGCCTCCGGCGACGAGGGCGCTCATCAGAAGCAGTATGAGCATTGCCATAAGTGTTTCCGCAATGGTAAAGCCTTTACGGTTCTTGATCTTTTTATTAAACATGACCGACTCAACCTCCCGTTACGACAGAATATGACAGTATCTCGTTTTTGCCGTCGCCGTTTGAATAAACGTTGACCTTGATGCTGTCATTCGAAAGTTTTACTTCCCCGTCGCTGCCATCAAAAGATACGTCCGCTGTTTCTTCCGCTTTGACCTGATTCAATTCAAGCGTGTTTTCTGCGGTATAATAATCCGTTATATTCTTTCTGCTTTTATCCGTCATGGATACGGAAGCCGAGATCATACCGGCAAGCAGAGTGAGCGACAAGACGGAGATCAGAAGAGCCACAAGGACTTCCGTTATCGTTTCGCCCTTGTTGTTTTTAAGTTTTTTACGTAACTTCTTTTTCATATCCATCTTACTTCACCTCCGTTAAAGTCCAGTTGACTCTGACGGTTTTCGTGACTGTCGTTATTGAAGCAGGCGTCGTCTGCGTTGTCTCCGCCACGTCGATATTAGGCGTAAAAATCAAAGTCTGAGAGTACTGCTCTCTTTCCTTGCCGCTTGAGATCCTGACGGTAAGGACGCAGTTTGCATCCGATTCTAAGGACACGTTTGCTTTGAGTGAATCTTTACCTGAGACATTCAGGTAAAACTGCTTTTTGGCGAACGTATAATCAACGTTTTTCATTTCCCAGTTAAGTCCGTTACAAACGATATCGTCAAAAACAGTCTGGCCCTCTTTTCTTATTTCAGGTGGTGCACCGTTATTTTCGTTATTCATCACCATCACAACTACGGCTTCTTCTTTTTCTATCACGCTTTTCAGAAGTTTGACCGCTGACGTGACGCTGTAATATCTTCTGTCTGACTC
>CACZOH010000024.1 GCA_902782785.1 uncultured Ruminococcus sp.
ATAACGCTTTCAACCTCAAACGGACCTATCCTGTAGCCCGAGGATTTTATAACGTCGTCCTTTCGTCCCACGTACCAGTAATATCCGTCTTCATCTCGCCAGGCTATGTCGCCCGTGTGATAATAACCGTTCTCCCACACCTTTGCCGTGCTTTCCGGGTCGCGGTAATACTCTATGAGAAGTCCCGGCGGGTGTTTTCCGTTTCTTTTTCTTATGACGATCTCTCCGTTTTCGCCGGGCGCAGTGGATCTTCCGTTTTCGTCCACCACGTCAACGTCAAGATACGGAACGGGCAGGCCCATAGAGCCGACCTTCGGTTCCGTGAAATACGGCGTACATACGATGACGGAGGATTCGGACTGACCGAAGCCCTCCATAAGCTTCAGTCCCGTAGCTTCCCTGAACTGATTGAAAACCTCGGGATTGAGCGCCTCGCCCGCTATCGCGGCGTTTCTGATAGATGAAAGATCGTATTTTTTCAAATCTTCTTTTATCAAAAATCTGTATATCGTAGGCGGCGCGCAGAACGTAGTGGGCTTGTACTTCTGAAGCATCCGAAGCATATCCTGCGCGTTGAATTTTTCGTGATCGTACACAAGCTGCGCGGAACCGCCGATAAGCTGACCGTACATTTTGCCCCAGCCCGTTTTTGCCCAGCCCGTGTCGGCGACCGTTATATGGAGTCCGCCGTCCACCACTCTGTGCCAGTAAACGCCTGTAAAAATATGGGCAAGCGGATACAGGAAATTATGCGTCGCCATCTTAGGCATCCCGTTTGTGCCGGACGTGAAGAATATGAGCATCCTGTCCGTCGATTTCGGAAGATCGTCTCCCGTCGGCTTTACGAAAGGCGGCGCGTTCCTGATCCCCTCGTCAAAAGACAGCCAACCCTCGCGCTCGCCGCGGCAGATTATTCTGTATTTGACCGTGTCCGTAACGCCGCAGGCGTTTTCTATATGAGTGAGCACCTGCTCGTCGTTCGTTGCGATTATCGCCGATACGCCGGCGGCGTTGAAGCGGTATATGTAGTCCTTGTCCTGCAGCTGATACGTTGCGGGGATCGCTATCGCGCCGATCTTATGGAGCGCCACGTAGCTGTACCAGAACTCATAGTTGCGCTTCATCACGAGCATCACGCGATCGCCCTTTTTGATCCCGGTTTTCAGAAGGAAGGACGCGAGCGCGCTGCTTTGCCTTGACCATTCGCCGTACGTTATCCTTTTTTCAACGCCCTTGTCGTTTACGTATAATATTGCAAGTCTTTCGGGTTCTCTTTCCGCAACGAAATCAACGTGATCGTAACCGAAGTTAAAATCGACGTTTTCTTTTATAGCGTATGACGACAGATTTCCTTTTTCGTCAAACGTCTCATCAACAAATCTCTTGTAATAAATCACTTGTATACGCTCTTTCCGATAGGCATAAATTTTACCAAATACATTATACTACAATTACGTGCAATACGCAATATAAATATATGATAATTTTATAGAATTTTTTTTATACATTTTTATTTAAATATTATAAACCTCACGCACAAACACAAAAATATACATTTCATTACTTGACAAATCGGATTTTTTGATTATAATAGGTGTATGGTGCTCTTTTTATACGTAATTCCATGCACCGAAATAAACGTACACGGTATATTATAATGAAAAAAACCTTTACCCCGCGTGATATAAGAAGCCTTGACAGCGTAAAGGATCTTGTTTACACCAACGCCGAACGTTTCGGCGACAAATCTCTTTACATTTATATTGAAAATAAAGAGCAGTTAACGTACAGCTATAACGAACATAAAGACGTTTTCAACGCATTCGGCACCGCTTTGTTTGAATTGGGACTGAATGAAAAAAAGATATCGCTCTGCAGCGATCAGCATCCTCACTGGGTCGCGTCCTTTCTGTCCGTAATCGCCGCGGGCGGGGTTATCGTTCCGCTTGACAGAGAGCTTTTGCCCGAACAGCTTGCGGGATTTATAAACATAACGGAATCGGAAGCCGTAATTTTATCAACGAGAGAATTAAAGCTTTTATCATCCTGCCTGAAAGATCTCCATACGGTAAAGCACATCATAATTATCGGTCCGTACGATATACCCGAAGATATAAACGACGAACGGCTTGTGCAGTTCTCCTCTCTTGTCGAAAAAGGCAAAGCCCTGATCGAAGAGGGCGATACGCGTTTTCTTGATTATCAAAGAAACAACACGGATCTCGCCTGCATCCTATTCACCTCCGGCACCACCGGCACGAGCAAGGGCGTTATGCTTTCCGAATACAATCTTATGTTCTCGGTCGTACAGTGCAGCCGTATGGTCGATATAGGAGACAACGACACGTTCGTTTCCGTTCTTCCGATACATCACACGTTTGCGCTGACTACGAACCATCTTGCCATGTCGTATATCGGCGGTACGACGTTTATGAACGATTCGCTTAAGCATACGTTCAAAAACATAACTGAAACAAAACCGACCTGCCTTATTTTAGTGCCTCTTTTCCTTGAAACGATGGATAAGAAGATCTGGGAAGGCATAAGAAAACAGAACAAGGAAAAACAGGTGAGACGTCTGATGACAATGTCCAACGGTATGAGGCATGCGGGCATAGATATGCGCAAAACCCTGTTTGAAAAGATACTGAACAGCTTCGGCGGAAATCTCAATCAGATAGTCGTCGGCGGCGCTCCGCTCGATCCCGAAATAATACGCGATTTTGACGCATTCGGCGTCACTGTCGTCGAAGGCTACGGAATAACGGAATGCTGTCCCCTCATCTCGGTCAACCCGCATGACTGGCGCAAATTCGGCTCCGCGGGTATCGTGGCGGTCGGACTTGAAGCAAAGATCAGCGAACCGAACGAGGCGGGCGAGGGCGAGATACTCGTACGCGGCGGAAACGTATTCATGGGCTACTACAAGAACGAGGAGGCAACGAAGGACGCTATCACCGAGGACGGCTGGTTCCGTACGGGAGATATAGGATACCTTGATAAAGACAATTTCGTATATATCACGGGAAGAAAGAAAAACGTCATAATAGCCTCAAACGGCAAAAACGTCTATCCCGAAGAGCTTGAAGAATACCTTAACAAGTGTGAAATAATAAAAGAAGCCGTGGTTATCGGCAGAAATTCCGACGACGGCGTGGTGATCACCGCTCTGATATACCCCGATAAGGACGTTTGCGGCGATATAAATGATAACGAACTTTATGAGAAGATATTCTCTGAAATAAACTTGATAAACAAAGGTCTGCCCACTTTCAAGCACATCACCGCCATTGAAATACGCGACAGAGAGTTTGAAAAAACAACGACCAGAAAGATCAAGCGTTTTCTTTTAAAGTAATATACGAGGAGGTTTTATATGTACGAAGAATTCAGGCAGTTACTTATCGAAAAGCTCGAGATAGAGCCGGATCTGATCAAACCGGAAGCACAGCTTGCAAACGATCTCGGCATCAACTCTCTTGAGCTTGCGGACCTTGTTCTCTATTGCGAGGACAAATACGATATTGAAATTGACGACGACGCGCTGCAGGGTTTTATAACCGTGAACGACGTTGTTGAATATCTTTCGGGTATAATCCCCGAAAAAGAATAAAAACGAAATTCTATAAGGAGGATATAAAATGAAAAAGACACTTATACTTCTGCTTTGCGCCCTGTTTGTGTTCTCCATGTTCGCCGCCTGCGCCAACACCCCCGGCGGCAGCAATGAAACCAAGGCTCAGGAAACAAAAGCTCAGGAAGTCGACGTAACGACTGCCGAAGTTGTCGAAACAGAGGACCCGAGAACCGTCATGGATCCCGATACTCTGGCAAAAGCAGACCAGTACAGAGGCAAAACTCTCACCATTCTTGCGAATAACGGTTTCTGGCCGGCGGACGATATTTTCAGAGAAGAAGATTCCGAGGATCCGGTTGATTCCGCAATATTCCAGAGAAACGAATTTGTCAAATCGGAATACGGCATAGAGATCGACGTAGTGCTCGACGAGGACGTAAAGACGACGCTGAAAAACGCGTACAAATCCGGTATTTCCGATTACGACGTAGCGGCGTTCTGCGCATATGAAGCCTGCCCTCTGGCCGCAGAAAACATTTTCCAGGATCTTACTCAGATCGAAAATCTTGATCTGTCAAAGATATACTGGGACCAGGGTCTTTATGAAGGTCTTTCGATAGACAACAAGCTGTTCTACATAACGGGCGACATTTCCACAAAGGCAAACGCCGGAACGTTCCTTATGATGTTCAACAAAAAGCTTGCTTCCGACTATGACCTTGAAGACCTCTATCAGGTCGTTCGCGACGGCAAATGGACGCTTGATTACCTCAACTCCATAATAAAAGAACACGGATATGTTGACGACGGCAACGCAAAGGTCGACGTATACGATAAGTTCGGTATGGGCATTCAGATAGAGGCTTACCTCGCGTTCTTCTTCGGAGCCGGCGGACGTATGGTCTTAAAGGATGCGGACCAGATGCCTTATCTTGACCTCAATACCGAAAAGAACATAAGCATAATAGACAAAATCTACGACCTTACGCAGCTTGACAACAAGACGATAGACGCTCACGACCACTTACAAGAGCCGCCGTACTCTTCCGGCGAGGGCTTTGCGTCCACGGTTGCTTTCAAGGAAAACCGCTGCTTATTCTACCTCTCCAACGCCGCCAACATACTCGGTTTAAGAGAGATGGACGCTGACTTCGGCGTGCTCCCCACTCCGAAGCTTGACGAATCACAGGAGGATTATTATTCATACGTTTATCACGGCGCGGCGCTGTACGTGATACCCGTTATGAACAAGAATACCGCTTTCACCGGCTTTGCGCTTGAAGCTCTTGCGTCGGAATCCTACAAGAGAGTAACTCCCGCTTACTATGAGCAGACGTTGAAGCGCAAATCTCAGCGTGACTCCGATTCAATGGATATGCTTGACATAGTTTTCAGAAACAGACTGTGGGATCTGGGATACTACGCACGCTGGAGCGGACTTGACGACGCTTTCATTCAGCAGATAAAGAAAGGCACCAGCTCCTTTGCAAAATGGTACAAGGGCGCTTCCAAATCCGCTAACAATGCTATCAAAAAATATGTGAAAGCATATAACGAATCGTCTTCCAAATAAAAACTCTTATTCGAACGCACGTGTGCTTCTTAAAGACAGAACTTCCGGGTGTTTGAAGGACATAGAAAAAGATCGGGACCGCATTACAGCGGTCCCGTTTTTCTTATAAAATCATAATTCTTTTCTCTGCCCGTATCTTGTATCACAGCTGACTCTGAATTTCGGTATACGGCAAAAGCGCTACCTCAAGATTACCGTTTTTTGTGCGGAGCTCGTCAATAAACTCTTTTTCTTCCGCGGGATTTTTCAACTGCACTTTATATGACAGGCGGAACATACTGCCCATGCCCGTCGTTTTGACGCCGGCATTTTCGACCTTTTTAAGATATCTGGCGAAAATATCGTCGAACGTTCCGTTATATTCAAGAGATTCCGGGATAGTGATTCGCAAAAGCTGATCTGCCGCCGCGTTCTTATGCTCAAACAAAGGCACAAAGCTGAATAGCAGAAACAGCACGGAGAGCGCGATCAGGATAACGACGCCGTATCCGATATATCCCATACCGAACGCGATACCGGAGCCCATCGCCACAAGGATCGCCACGATCTCTTCGGCGCTGCCCTGCGCCGATCGAAAGCGGATAAGACTGAACGCGCCTCCTATTGCGACGCCGGCGCCGATGTTTCCGTTAACGAACGTTATGACGGCGGCGACGATGAACGGGATAAGAGCCGTTACGATGAAAAACCGTTTTGTTGATCTGACGCGGAAGCTCATTAAAAACGAATACAGAAAACCGGACACAAGAGCTGCTCCCGCCATGATAAAAAACTGCGCGGGTGTAACGGTGGAAGAATATATGGAATCAAACATTTTACATCTCCTTTTAAGTCAGATTATTTTCGCCTGTATCAGCTGCCGGCGGTATGCTTCTCCGTATTTTGAAAAGCTGCTTTTCCGTATCTTGCCCGATGAAAGGATTTCGCATAACCAGAGCGGCAATGATTCCTGAACCTTGATCTCGAGGATCGTCCACCCTTCGCCGAGAAGCGATATCCCGTCCATTGATTTTGTGAGCGTCAGATCGTTTATACGATACCTCGGGTTTTCGTCTATCGTCAGACGCAGATCGCCGCCGGGTTCAAAATACGCCGTACGGTCATAGATTATCAGGCACGACGGAACAAGCTCTTTATAGCAGTCACGGAAAACGGCGATCTCTCTGTTTATCTGACCCGGTGCGCATATGTCTCCATCACCCGAAAAGAACTGTTGTACCAGCGGTATCGTCGTCTGTACGCGGCGCTTGTATACGATACCGTACGCCTTCCGTTTCAGTTCAAGGAATACGGGAGATTCTTCCGTCGCAAGACCGTATGAGCGCAGTCGTATTTTTTCTTTGAACTCAGGTTTGTCCATAGACGTGCGGATCAGCTGATACGACGGCGTATCGTAGTACAGAGAGGCGATAGACGTCTTTCCGTACCGGTCAGCCTCCATATGACCCGCGAGCCGTTTTCTTAAATATTCCGTTTGTTCTGCGTTGAGCAGATATTTCAGCTCATAACGCTTCATTACCGTGATAGCCATGGTATCGCCTCCTCTTTTAGTTTGAAACTGCAGTGTCGCTGTAGCAGATCGTGTTTTTGTATGAATTTGCGTTTGTGAAAGTGTATAACGTGCCGCTTATCTTTACCGTGTGGCTTCCCGCCGAATGGAGCGAGAGCGAATACGTCTTTACGCTGCCCGCGGCGCTTACTCTGCCGTAGCCGAGAATTATCAGCGTGCCTCCCGAGATCTTAACGGAACTGTCGGCGTCTATCGCCGCCGCGTTCTGACTGCCCGGTCCTCTCGTTATAACTATGCCGCCCGTCTGTGTGTAGCTTCCGTTAGAATCGATTCCGTCGGTGTCGCCGTTAGGAGATACCGTTACGTCAAGATATCCGCCCGATACGATTATCTGCGCCGCGGAATTGCCTTTTGTGGCGTTTACACCGTCGTCATTTGCCATAACCGTCGTTTTGCCGCCGGATATATTGATAACGTTCGCTTCAAGCCCTTCATACGCGCTGTCTATGTTTACCGTGCCGCCCGATATATTCAGCATATTGTCGGCGTGGATGGCGTCGGCTCCCGAAACGGTCATCTGACCTCCCCAGCCTCCGCGTCCTCCGGGTCCCATACGGCCGCCGGCGGTCTTGTTTTCCGGTGCGTAAACGCTCATGTTAACCGTACCGCCCGTAATATTTACCGTTCCTTTGCCTTTTGTCCCGTCGTCGAAAGACGTGCCGTAATCCGCATGAAGTCCGTCGTCGTAAGTCTGTAACGTTATCGTTCCGTCGTTTATATTCAGCTCGTTCTGCACCTTGACGCCTTTATATGAAGTCGTGGAGGCGTTCGACGCGGTATACCCGCTGTAAGAGCCTGTATAAACCGTAACGGTCGGAGTTGTGCCGTCTTCGCCGGCTGTCATTTCAAAGTTGTGCGCCGACTGGAAGCCGTCGCCCGCCGCGTAAACCGTGACCGTACCGCCGGAAATCAGGATATCTCCTCTTGTCACGCCGTTTTTATTTACGTTCGTGTTTTCCGTCTTCACTCCGTCTCCGTTCGTGGAGATCGCAGCTATGCTGCCGCTCAAAACAGTTATCGAATCGTTTCCTTTAAGTGCGTTGTTGTACGCGGTCACCTTCAAAGAAAGATTCTGTATCGTCATATCCTTCGTCGTATGAATTCCGTTGTTATACGATGCGTTTATAACGAGAGTGCCGCTGCCTTTTATTTCCAGATCGCATACCGCGTATATCGCGCCCTCGCCCTGATTTTCAACGTCAGTCGTTTTTGCCGCGCGCGTATCGTTTATAACGTTTTCCGTATCTTTCTTTGCGGATATCTCAACTTTTTTCGCGGATATGATCTTTATCGGTGAATCAGCGCCGTAATTGATCGTCGCGCCGGTAAGTTCTATCACTACCTCGTCATCTTCTCCCGCGTCAACGAGTATCTGTCCTTCAAGAAGTCCCGATAAAACGTACGTTCCGGCTGACGTTATCTTATAAACGTCTGACGAATTATCTATAAGGGTGTTTGCGTCTGTTTTATTTTCGCTTTCTTTTTCCGTTTCCGCCGTTTCCTCTTTTGCCGTTGTTTTGTCTCTCGTTGTATCTGTGTAAGCATCTGTCAGAGTTTCTTCATCCGACGTACTGAACGAGCCGTCCTCCGTTTTTATTGAAAACGAGCCCGTCGCTTCTTCCGCCGTGATATTCTGATCAACTGCCGGCTCGGCAGCTTCGCTTGCCGTATATACCGTGCTGTCAGTAAACGTACCTGTTCCGCTGTTTGTTATTCCGCAGGCGGCAAGCGCAAGCGTCAGGATCAGCGCGAGTATTGTAATAATCATCTTTTTCATTTTCCGTATCTCCTTTTTTCTTTTTTCGGATAAAAGAACGATCCTCATCCGTTTTGCTGTATGCATTATAACGGATGAGGATTGAAGAAAGATTGAAGTTTTTTAAGTTTTTGAAATTATTTTTTGACGGGAAGCGATACCGTAAAAACCGCTTGTCCGTTTTTATACTCGGCGTGTATCTGTCCGCCGTGCGCTTCGGCAACGGCTTTGGCAATGGAGAGACCCAGTCCGTAATGTGCGTCCGCTTCATTTCTTGCCTCGTCCGTTCTGTAAAATCTTTCAAACAGGCGAGACATCTGTTCGTCGTTCATTTCATCAGCACCGTTTGAAACGGTCAGGATCGCGTGATGCTTTTCCTTACGGAGCAAAAGACGTACCGTTTCCGTCGTTCCGTGGGATAAAGCGTTATCGAGCAGGATGGATACGAGCTGACGGAGCTGGTTGGGATTTCCCTCCGCCGTTATCCCGCGCTCGATTTCCGTTTCTATCTTTTTTCCTTTTTCAAAAGCAAGCGATTCAAACGGAAGAACTTCTCCGTCAACAAGCTTTGATAAGTCAAGGGTTTCTTGCGGTATATCGCCGCTTTCCGCTTTTGACAGAACTAAAAGCTGTTTTACAAGGTCGGACATACGCTCGTTTTCGTAGTCGATGTTGTCAAGCCATTCATTCTGCCCGATCTCGCGCTTTAACAGCTCGCTGTTAGCGGAAATGACGGCTATCGGCGTTTTCAACTCGTGCCCGGCGTCGGATACGAATCGCTTCTGACGTTTATCGTTTTCCTCAAGCGGACTGACGATGCGGCGTGCGATAAAGACAGATATCACAACGAGAACGAGAAGCGCTGCCGAGCCGATGACCAGCATCTGACGGAAAAGAAGCGTCTGGTTGTTGTCGCTGATCGTGCGATCGATCATGGCGACAAGCGTATAATCGTCGCGCTCTTCAACAAGATATGTCATATTCCCGATTTTGCCGCTTTTTTTACCTTTATTAAGGATCGACGAAGCGGTCTCAAGCAGAGATTCCTCGGTCTGCAAACCGCTTTGACCGTTGTTGACCGCAAGGACCTCGCCGTCTTCGGAATAAGCGACGGAGTAGAAGGTCGAAAGACGGAATTCCGGCTCGTTTCTTCCGTGACCGTCGTCCCGTCCGTCGTGAGGTCCGTTCATATCGCCGGGTCTGTTATCGGAGCCTCCGTCCGGCCTTTGTCCCGATTCCGGATGAAGCGACTGATTTTCGAGCGAAAACCTTTCGGCGTACATCATAAGCATCTCGCGGCTTTCACGGTCGAGTGCGATCCTGTTTGAAACGTATATCGTCGTCAGCGTGACCGTCATCAGAATAAGAAGCGAGAACACGACCGTAAACACTATCTTTCTTTTTGTTTTATTGAACATCACGGCACCTCAATTCATATCCTATCCCGCGCAGAGCTTTTATTTCGCAGCGCGATTCGACATATGCGAGCTTTTTGCGTGCGAATGACATATATACTTCAACGTTATTATATTCGGAATCGCTTTCATAGCCCCATATCTTAAGCGCTATCTGTTCACGTGAAAGCACCTGACCCCGGTTTGCTATCAGATATTCAAGGATCCGCAGCTCCTTTTCACCGAGGCGCACGCTCTGACCGTTCTCGCATTTGAGCACGGCGTTTTTAACGTCGAGCGTAAGGTCTTCAAAAGTAAGGCTTCCGTCGTTCGTCGGCAGATTACGCCTTCCGAGCGCACGGAGGCGGGCAAGCAGTTCTTTTGTCATAAACGGCTTTGTCAGATAGTCATCCGCGCCGCTGTCAAGCCCTTCTACCTTGTCGTCAAGCTCGCTTTTCGCGGTAAGCATCAGGATCGGCGTTTTGATCCCGGCTTCGCGCGCTTTTTTCACGACCGCAAAACCGTTCATTCCGGGCATCATAACGTCGAGTACGCAAATATCGTAAACGTCGCTCTCTATTTCGCAGAGCGCGTCTTCGCCGTTCAGAACGGCTGTCACCTCGTAACCCTCGCGGCGCATTATCTCACACAGAGCCCGGTTCATTCTCTTTTCGTCTTCGGCAAGTAATATTTTCATACGATCACCTCGCGTGTTTTTCAGTTTGCATTATATCTTTAAATATTGAAAAAAGATTGAAACGGCGAAAAAAAATCATTTTTCGTTTAACATTATACCATAAATACGGATAAAAGTCAAGCCGGACAGCGGCAGCTCATCAATAAACACGCAAAACGGGTTTTCGGGTAAAAGGAAAAACGGTGTGTTCCCGTCGGGATCACACCGCTTTTTATCCGTTTTTTTAAAGGCGCGTCTTAAGGATCGGAATTTTTACGGATCACGCCATTTTGTCTGACATCTGCTCGCCGCCGAGTAAATGGAAATGCAGATGATGAACGCTCTGGCATGCGTCCGGTCCGCTGTTTGTTATGACGCGGAATCCGTTTTTAAGTCCCTCGCTCTCCGCTATCTTCGGTATGACCTCAAAGATATGGGCGACGACGGCGCTGTTTTCCGCGGTAATATCCGCGGCGCTCTCTATATGAGCCTTCGGAACTATAAGAACGTGAGTTTTCGCCTGCGGATTAATATCGCGGAAGGCGTAAACAAGCTCGTCCTCAAAGACCTTGTTTGACGGAATCTGACCTGATATGATCTTACAGAATAAGCAATCCGTCATTATTCTTTCTTTTCCTTAAGAGAATCTCTGATCTCACGGAGAAGGAGAACTTCCTCGGAGGGTTCGGGTTCGGGCTCGGGCTCAGGTTCGGGTTCGGGCTCGGGAGCGGG
>CACZOH010000025.1 GCA_902782785.1 uncultured Ruminococcus sp.
GAAACGTTTCAACGTCGCGGAATTCACGGTATACGGACGCAAATCTCACGTACGCTATATCGTCTATCTCCTTGAGCCGCTCCATTACGAGCCTGCCGATCTCGCCGGACGGGATCTCTTTTTTGCCCGTCGCCTTTATGGTGTTCTCCACCTCGCGAACGAGGTTTTCGATCTGCGAGGACGAAACGGGGCGCTTGTGGCAGGAGCGGAGCACGCCGTTCATCAGCTTCTCGCGCGAGAAGACCTGACGCGTCTTATCCTTTTTTATGACCATAAGCGGCGTTGACTCCGCCGTTTCATATGTAAAAAACTTGTTTCCGCAGGCGGGGCATACTCTGCGCCTTCTTATGACGACGCCGTCTTCAAACGGGCGTGAATCCACCACCTTCGTATCGGGAACTCCGCAGTTGGGACATTTCATAAGCTTATACCTTCCTCTTGTATTGTATTGCTGTATTCTATTATACACACAATATCTTGTGTGTCAATAGATTTTTTTGCAATATAATGTGATTTTTTTTAAATATCTCTTGATAAACCGCTTTATTTGTTGTATAATTATGAAAAAAAGAAAGATTCTTGTCTATGCGTCTGTTTGAAAAACGCCCTCTCTGCTTTTCCTGTACCGTTTGTCTTCTTTTGTGCCTTCTTTTTGCAGAGACGGGGATTTACGCCGTAATCATCGCCGCCGCGGTCTGCGCCGCGGGGCTTTGTGCGGTCATTATATTCAGATCGCGTTACAGACGCACTTTAATTCTTCTGTTTACCGCCGCATTTATCTGCTGTTCTTCGTTTTTTCTGTATTTCATATTCTCCCGCACGTCGGAGTGCGAAAACGCAAGGATACGCGGTTACGTCCTGCCTTATTCCGAAAACGGATATACGCAAGTTTACGGGATAACGAGCGTAAACGGCAGGCCCGTGAACATAAAAGCCGTGTCGCAGACGACGGACGGAGATATAGCCGCCTACGCGGAATTTGAGGCGACGGCAGACCTTTCCGCGTACAGCGGCGTAAACGAAAAAGCTTATAAAAGCCGCGGGATACTTTATTCCGCCGACGTTTCCTCGTTCAGCACGACGGGAAAGATACGCAAAGGCATATCTTATTACGCCGATGCGGCGCGCGGATCTCTGTCGGAGCGGTTTTATCTCATATCGGATAACGCCGGGATCCTATGCCGCATCTTTCTCGGCATACGGGACGGCGCGCCCCGTGACTTCGTATCCGATATGCGCACGCTCGGTCTTTCGCATCTGCTCGCCGTAAGCGGTCTGCACGTTACAGCCCTGCTCGCGGGGCTTGATTTTCTGCTTTATCGCATATTCGGCAAAAATAAGCTGAATTACGCGGTTTTAGCCGTCTTCGCCCTGCTTTATATGGTCGTGACGGGTTTGTCCGGCTCCGTGATACGCGCGTCCGTCATGTATCTTCTGAGCCGCGTATCGCTCATTTCGGGCAGACGGAACGACGGGGCGACGTCTTTGACGTTCGCCGCATTCGTCATAGTCGCCGTAAACCCCGCTTCCGTTTACGATACGGGATTTCTTTTGTCCGTCACGGCGACGCTCGGCATAGTCGCGGCGGGCGCTCCGCTGTCTTCGTATCTGTCGGGCAGGCTGCCTTCAAAGCTCGGATTTTTAAAGCCCGTTTTGTCGGTGGTCCTTATAACGGCGTCGGCGCTTCTCTTCACCCTGCCCGTCGCCGCGTCAAGCTACGGAAAGCTCGCATACGGGGCGGTGTTATACAATCTTATCGCCGCGCCGCTCGTCACGGTCCTGCTATACGCCTGTCCGTGGGCGCTTTTGCTTTCGTTTTTACCGTATGTCGGACGCGCCGCGGGACTTTTCTGCGACGGGATCTGCTCTTTTCTCGTATGGGTCGTAAAGCTTTTCGCAAGGTACGATCCGCCTTCGGTTTCCGTAAAATATCCGTTCGTCATACCGCTTATCTGCGTATTTGCCGCCGCTCTTCTGATCTCTATGGCAATAACGAAGAAAAAGCGCGTATACGCGTGCCTTGCGCTTTCATTTATCGTTGTTTTTTCTTCATTTGCGGCGGTATTCTCCTTGACATATGACAAAAAGTCGGTTATAATTGTATCACCGGGAAAAAACGGCGATTTCGTCGCCGTGACGGAGGGCGGCAAATGCACCGTGTTCGACTGTACGTCGGGCGGCACGGACGGTTTTTATCCGCTTACGGAAAAGCTTCTGTCCTTCGGTGTGACGCACGCGGATTACGTTATCGTATCGGAACCGTCGGCGCGCCACGTTCAGGGGCTTGTCCGCGCCTGCTCGTATTTCGATCTTGACGGTATCTATGTGCCGCCGTCCGTGCTTGAGCTTTCAAATTCGCTTTGCGGAAGAGACGCGGAAGCGGCGGACGGGATAACGCAGAGCTACGGCAGCTCCGCCGTCACAAAGCTGACCGGCGCGCGCTTCATATCGCTTTACGGCGCCGTTTACTGCTTCGGAGAGGACGGCGCGGACACGGGCTTTGCAAAACGGTTCAAAACAGCCGTTTACGGAAGCGGTATGAAAGAGGAGGACGTCCGGAAAACCGACGTGACGGTCTTTATCAAAAAGGACGAAGGGATCAGGGTGATATACGTTGACAAATGACTTTTATACGGAGAACAACGTGCTTTACTGCCGGGCTTTATCGGACATACCGTATATCGCGCACGGCTTCTCAACGCGGTCGGGCGGCGTATCGGAGCTTGAATATACAAGGGAGCTCAATCTGGGCTACTGCAGGGGCGACGACGACGCGGCGGTAAATACGAACCGCGCCCTGTTTGCAAAATACGCGGGGTTCGATCCGGGCGGTCTCGTCTGCTCCGATCAGATACACTCAGACCGTATAGCGGTATGCGACGGCTTGAAAAAGCATTACGCGGGATACGACGGCTTTGTGAGCCGCACGCGCGGCGTTTTCATATCGGTCAAGACCGCGGACTGCCTGCCCGTTCTGCTTGCGGACGGAAAAAACGGCGTAGTCGGCGTATGCCACGCTGGCTGGCGCGGCACGGCGAAGCTCATCGCAAAAAAGACGGTCGATGCGATGGTATCCGAGGGAGCGGAGAGAAAAAACGTTACGGCGGCGCTCGGTCCGTGCATATGCGCCGGATGCTTTACCGTTAAAGAAGATTTTGTCGCGGAGTTTGAAAAGAACGCGCCGGAGCTTCTTCCCTTCATTTACGAAAAGGACGGGATATATCACGCGGATATAAAGGGGATGAACAGATACGCGCTTTTGTCCGCGGGATTATATGAGGAAAACATACACGTCTGCCCGGAATGCACCTTCTGCAGCGGCGATAAATACTACTCGCACCGCCGTCAGAAGGGTCACCGCGGCACGATGATGAACGTGATAGGAATAAAAGAGGATATAACCTCGGAATAAGAAAGGAAAAATGATATGGTAAGACTTTACAACCTGACGACGGAGCGCGTAAAGGAGCCGCTTGCCGTAAAATGTGAAAACGTCCGCTTCGGCTGGAAGCTCGACACGGACGAAAAGGACGTTATGCAGAAAAGCTGTAAGATCACCGTCAGCCTTGACGGAAAGACCGTCTGGGAGAGAGCCGCGGAAACGGACGAAACGGTGGATATCACCTCCGGCGCGCGTTTTCTGCCCGGCAAAAAATACAAGGTGGAGGTGATCTCCGAAACCACGGCGGGCGAATGCCGGGGCGAGTCGTTTTTTGCGACGGAGCCCGAAATAAAAGGCGTTTTCATAAAGCCGAAAAAGCATACGGAGGGCGCGTGCGTTTATTTCAGACGAGATTTCAGATGCGATAAGAAGATCAGGCGTGCGACCGCGTACGTCGCGGGTCTCGGCTACGGCGTTCTTTACGTGAACGGCAAAAGAGTCGACGAGGTTTTCTTTGACGCGCCGTTTACAAACTACGAAAAAGAAGTCTTATACAGAGCGTACGATATAACCGGCATTCTGGAAGAAGAAAACTGTATAGGAGTACACTGCGGAGAGGGCTTTTACGCACAGAGCAGAGTCTGGGGCAACAAGGCTTTCAAATACGGCGATATCTGCTGTTTCGCGCAGGTCAACGTCGAATATGAGGACGGCGCTGAGGACGTCGTTTACACGGAGCCCGGCACCTGGCAGACAATGTATTCGCCCACGGTTTTGTCAAACGCCCACGGCGGCGAGATATACGACGCACGGCGTGAGACGCCCGACTGGTGCAGATACGGCTTTACGGACGACGAGCTTCGCCCCGCCGTCGCCGACACGGTGCCGAAGGGCGCGCTTCACGGCGCGGTCATGCCGCCCTGCCGCGTGATAAGACGCGTGAAAACAAAGGCGGTTAAACAGATACACGGCGCGGACAGCGGGCTATGGGTCTTCGATATGGGCGAGAATTTCGCGGGGACCGTAACGCTGCGGCCGCCTCTCAGCGCGGAGGGCTCCACGTACGTTCTGCGCTTTGCGGAAACAGTCGACGAAAACGGACAGCTTGACTACCGCTCCACGGGCGTATATCACGTACTGTGCCAACAGCAGCACATTTATATATGCTCGGGAAAGCAGAACGAGGAATGGACGCCCGATTTCTGCTGGCACGGCTTCCGTTACGTTGAGCTTACTGGCTTTTACGGACGCGAGCCTCAGCCCGATATGATAGAAGGACTTGCGATAAGCACCGATTTTGAAACGACCGGAACGGTCAGAACGTCAGGCGGCGACTTTGACAGACTTCAGGAAATAATGCTCCGCACGATACGCTCTAACTACCACGGCTATCCCGAGGACTGCCCCGCGCGCGAAAAATGCGGCTGGCTCGGCGACGCGGAGGTCGTTTGCGACACGGCGATATATAATTTTGACATGGCGGCGTCATACGAAAAGTATCTTCGCGACATAAGAACGAGCCGCGACGTTTACGGCGACTGGACGATGATAGCTCCGGGAAAGCGCACCTGCGGCTTCGGCACGCCGCTCTGGGGCTGCGCTCAGGTCATAATCCCGTATAAACTGTATAAGCTTTGCGGTGACAAAGCCGTGCTTGAGGAAAACTACGCCTATATGTGCGACTGGATAGAGCACGAGAAGAACAGGAGCGACGATCTCATAATTTCGGAAGGTCTGGGCGACTGGTGCCCGCCGATAGGAAACGACGGGAAGCGCCGCATACCCGTAAACCACTCCTCAACGTTCATGTTCTACGAAACGGCGGTCATAATGGCGGAGGTCTCCCGCGTTCTCTGCCGCGACGGAGGAAAATTCGACGAGCTTGCGGAAAAGATAAGAGACAGCATAAACCGTCATTTCTACGATAAGGAAAAGCACTCTTACGGCTATCAGGCGTCAAACGGCGCGGCGTGGCTTCTCGGCGTCGTACCGGACGGGGACCGCGACGCGCTCGTGAAAGCGACGCACGATATGATAGTAAACGACAATTACGTTATGACCACGGGTATCTACGGCAACAAATATCTGCTCCCGATGCTTTATGAAAACGGTCTCGGAGAGGACGCGGAAAGGATAATGTTCGGACGCGGCTTCTTTGACTTCGGAACGATGATGGACGACGGCGCTACGTCTCTCTGGGAGTGCCTCGAGATGAAGAATATAGGTATGAAGGGACTGGTCGCCTCGTACGATCATCCGATGCACAGCGGATTTGCGTATATGTACTACGCACAGCTTGCGGGCATAAAGCCGGCGGCGCCGGGCTTCAAGGAGTTTGTCGTATCTCCGTGCCTGAAGGGCGCGCCCAACAAGGTTTACGCGGAGCTTGACACCGTCAACGGACGTATAATCTCGGACAGAGACGGAAACAGACTGAAGGTCACCGTTCCCGCAAACACAAGATGCACCGTAAAATTCGGCAAAAATAACGTCTTTGTCGGATCGGGTACCCATACTTTTGAATTATAAAATATTATACGGTTTTATTGTAACCATTACCGCGTGATACGGTATAAACGCAATATATGAATTTTCACAGAGGTATTACGTTGGCTTTTTACAGATGCGGCATAGACATTGGCTCCACAACGGTGAAGCTCGTCGTGCTTGATGAGAACGGAAAAATGATATACGGGCAGTACAAGCGCCACCTTGCAAAGACAAGGCAGACGCTCAGAGAGCTTGTACTCGGCGCCGTAGAAACGATAGGCGATTTTGACGCCGATTTCCGTATAACCGGCTCCGGCGCCATAAGCCTTGCAAAGGCGCTTGACATAAAATTCGTTCAGGAGGTCGTCGCGACGTCCGGCGCGCTTGAAAAATACTACCCGAAGACAGACGTGGCGATAGAGCTCGGCGGCGAGGACGCTAAAATAATATATTTCAAGGGCGGACTTGACGAGAGGATGAACGGCGTCTGCGCCGGCGGCACGGGCGCGTTTATAGACCAGATGGCGGCGCTTTTGCAGACGGACGCGGCGGGACTGAACGAGGCGGCGAAAAGCTGCCGTGAGCTTTATCCGATAGCCGCGCGCTGCGGCGTGTTTGCGAAAACGGACATACAGCCGCTCATAAACGAGGGCGCGGCGGTGTCCGATATCGCGGCGTCCGTATTTCAGGCGGTCGTAAATCAGACGGTCTCCGGCCTTGCGTGCGGAAAACCGATACGCGGCACGGTGGCTTTCCTCGGCGGACCGCTCCACTATCTGCCGGAGCTGAAAAAAGCATTCTGCAAAACTCTGAAGCTTGATGACGAACACATAGTAGACCCGGAAAATTCACACCTCTTCGCCGCGCTCGGTGCTGCGCTCGAGGCTGACGGAGAAAAAACGGTAAAAGCCTCCGGACTTATAAAGAAGCTCGAGGGGGAGCTGAAAATAGAATTTGAGCTGAAAAGGCTTCCGCCGCTGTTTGAAAACGAGGAAAAATACAAAGAATTTCTTTCGCGTCACGAAAAAGCGGCGCTTAAAAAAGGCGAGCTTTCGGAATATGAGGGCGATTGCTGGCTCGGCATAGACGCCGGCAGTACGACGACGAAAATGACGCTCATATCCGACGACGGCGCGCTTCTGTTCTCCGCTTATTCAAACAACATGGGCGACCCCGTGATGACCGCGAGAAAAATGCTCTCCGAGCTTTACGGAAAACTGCCGTCCGGCGCCGTCATACGCGGCGCCTGCTCTACGGGCTACGGCGAGGCGCTTTTAAAGGCGGCTTTCCGGCTCGATAACGGCGTGGTAGAGACCGTCGCTCACGCCGCCGCCGCGGCTCACTTTATGCCGGACGTGGACTGCGTGCTCGACATAGGCGGTCAGGATATGAAATGCATAAGGCTGAAAAACGGCACCGTTGACACCGTGCTTTTAAATGAAGCCTGCTCGTCCGGATGCGGCTCCTTCATAGAAAACTTCGCCGCCTCACTCGGCTACACCGCCGAGGAATTCGCACGCGAGGCGCTTTTTGCAAAAGCGCCGGTCGATCTCGGCACGCGCTGTACCGTCTTTATGAATTCAAACGTAAAGCAGGCTCAGAAGGAGGGCGCGGCGGTGTCCGATATTTCGGCGGGTCTCGCCTACTCGGTCATCAAAAACGCTCTTTTCAAGGTCATAAAGCTTTCGTCCGCAGACGGTCTCGGCAAGCACGTCGTGGCGCAGGGCGGAACGTTTTACAACAAAGCCGTTCTCCGCGCGTTTGAGCTCGTTTCCGGCGCGGAGGTCGTATGTCCCGACATTTCGGGACTTATGGGCGCTTTCGGCGCGGCGTTGTGCGCAAAGAAAGACGCGGCGCAGTCCGAGAGCAGAATGATAAAAAAAGAAGAGCTTGACGCTCTTACATACACGACGAAGACGACGCACTGCGCGGGCTGTGAAAACAGGTGCCTTCTCACCGTCAGCACGTTCAGCGACGGCGTCCGCCACATTTCCGGCAACAGATGCGAGAGGATGACGGGCAAGGCGGGACGCTCCGATATGCCCAATATGTTCGAGTACAAAAGAGAACGCATTTTCGGCTATGAAAGCCTGCCCGAAGACGACGCGCCGCGCGGCGTAATAGGCATACCGCGAGTGCTGAACATCTACGAGAATTATCCTTTCTGGGCGACGTTTTTCAAAAAGCTCGGCTTTTCCGTCGTTTTATCGCCCTTCTCGTCAAGGAAAATATACGAGCTCGGTATGGAATCCATACCGTCGGAATCGGAGTGTTATCCCGCAAAGCTCGCGCACGGACACGTTCAGTGGCTTATAGATCACGGGATAAAAAGGATATTCCACCCGTGCGTGATGTACGAATACAAGGAGACGAAGGCAGCGGAAAACAATTACAACTGTCCGATAGTCGTTTCGTACCCCGAAAATCTGAAAAACAACGTTGAAGCCGTGACCGACGGCGACGTGACGTATTACAGACCGTTTTTCGCCATGACGAGCGAGAAGACCGCGTCTGACAGACTTGCGGAATTCTGCGGAAAAACATGGCAGATACCCGAAAAAGAGACGCGCGAAGCTGTTTCCGCCGCGTGGAAGGAGATGCGTAAAGCAAAGGACGACGTGCGGAAGGAAGGAGCAAGGCTTCTCTCTCAGATGGAGGAGAACAAAGCCCGGGGCATCGTTCTGGCGGGCCGTCCTTACCATATAGACGCCGAGATAAACCACAGCATACCGGAGCTTATAAACTCGTACGGGCTGTACGTTTTCACGGAGGACAGTCTGCCCTATGACGGCGGCTCGGAAAGGCCGCTCCGCGTCGTCGACCAGTGGGTATTCCACTCGCGCCTTTACGCCGCCGCGGAATTCGTCTCGCACCGCGACGACCTTGAGCTTCTTCAGCTCAACTCCTTCGGCTGCGGTCTTGACGCCGTCACCACGGATCAGGTCGCGGAGATACTTGAGAAAAGCAATAAGCTTTACACCGTGCTGAAGATCGACGAGGTCAACAATCTCGGCGCGGCGAGGATCAGGGTCAGAAGTCTGCTTGCGGCGATGGATATGCGCCGCGGCTGCGGCGTGGAAGCGAAGCCCGCGCCGATAAAGTACGAGAGAACGTCGTTTACAAAGGAGATGTACGAGCAGGGTTATACGATACTCGCGCCGGATATGAGCCCCGTACACTTCACGATGCTCGGACCGGTTTTCAAAAAATACGGCTACAACGTCGTAATGCTCAACAGTACGGACAGACGAGCGGTAGACACGGGTCTGAAATACGTGAACAACGACGCCTGCTATCCGTCGATCGTCACGGTCGGTCAGCTTCTGGACGCCGTTTTATCCGGAAAATACGATACGGATAAGCTCGCCCTGCTTATGACGCAGACGGGCGGCTGCTGCCGCGCGAGCAATTACGTCGGCTTCATACGCCGCGCGCTGGACCGCGCGGGACTGCCGCATATACCAGTCATCTCGCTCAACTTCAACAACATGGAGAAAAACGAGGGCTTTAAAATAACGCCTCCGATGCTTGCGGACGGCATACGCTCGCTCGTATACGGCGACGTGATAATGCGCTGTCTGTACCGCACGCGCCCGTATGAGTTTGTCAAGGGCTCCGCCGACGCGCTCCGCGACAAATGGCACAAAATCTGCATAGACAGCATAACGGGCAAAAAGAAGCTGAGCGCAAAAAAGATATGCGAGGGGATAGTTTCGGATTTCGACGCTCTTCCGATAGACGAAGATCTGAAAAAACCGCGTGTCGGCATAGTAGGCGAGATCCTCGTGAAATATATGCCGATAGCAAACAATAAAATAGTGGAGCTGCTTGAAAGAGAGGGCGCGGAAGCCGTCGTTCCGGATCTTCTCGACTTCTTCGGATACTATTTATACAATCTTGAATATAAATACAAGTATTTTGGAAAAGGCGTGATGAACTTCGTCGTATCAAAGCTCGGAGTTAAGGCGCTTTCGGCTATCAGAAAGCCCGCGCACGACGCGCTGAAGAAAAGCAGACGCTTCAACACGTCCATGAACATAGGCGAGGTGGCTGAGATAACGAAACCGTTTTTATCCGTCGGGAATCAGTACGGAGAGGGATGGTTTCTGGCGGGCGAGATGGCGGAGCTCATAAGCAGCGGGACGCCGAACGTGGTGTGCATACAGCCGTTTGCGTGTCTGCCGAATCACGTCGTCGGCAAAGGCGTAATAAAGCAGATGAAAAAGGTTTACCCGCAGGCCAACATCGCCGCCGTCGACTACGACCCCGGTGCGTCCGAGGTAAACCAGCTCAACCGCATTAAGCTGATGCTCGCCGCCGCAAAACGTGCGGAAGCGAAAAAATAAAAGGCAAAGCCGCCCGTCACAGGGCGGCTCGCATATCGCCTTTGCGGACCTTTAAAAACAATTATAAAAGAAATATTTTTAAAAACCTCTTGACAAACACGTTTTTTTGTGGTAGAATACATAGGCTTTGATAAACAAAGCCTGATATCCGACTCATTAGCTCAGTAGGTAGAGCACTTGACTTTTAATCAAGGTGTCCGGAGTTCGAATCTCCGATGGGTCATGAAAAA
>CACZOH010000026.1 GCA_902782785.1 uncultured Ruminococcus sp.
AGTCAAAGGAGAAGCAAATGAAAAAGATCACAAAAGCCGTAATACCCGCCGCCGGTCTCGGCACGCGTATGCTGCCGATCTCAAGGACCGTGCCGAAGGAGATACTGCCCATAGTCGACAGACCGTCCATGGAATATCTGGTAAGAGAAGCCGTAAACGCGGGTATAAAGGACATCCTTATTATCACGGGCAGAAACAAGGAGGCTATCGAAAACTACTTCGATTATTCGATAGAGTACAAGGACACGCTTGAAAAGAAGAACAAGCAGGCGGAGCTTGCCGATATGGAAGAGGTATGCAAGCTTGCGAACATATATTTCTTAAGGCAGAAAGAAGCCAAAGGACTCGGACACGCGGTGCTCTGCGCCGAGAAATTCGTAGGGGACGAGCCGTTCGCCGTGCTTTACGGAGACGACGTGATGGTAGCCGACGTGCCCGTAACGAAGCAGCTCTGCGACGTGGCGGAAAAGTACGATAAAGCCGTCGTCGGCGTGTGCGAGGTCCCGTACGAGGATCTTAAAAAATACTGCTCGATGAAGACGGAGAAGCAGTATGACGAGCGCACGTATCTCACAACGGATATGGTGGAGAAGCCGCAGACAAAGGAGGAGATGTTCTCTAATCTCTCGATCCTGGGAAGAGTTGTCCTGACGCCCGATATATTCGACATACTCAAGCATACCGCTCCCGGCAGAGGCGGCGAGCTTCAGCTCACGGACGCGATGAAGGAGCTGGCGAAGACCGTGGGAGTGATCTCTTACAAATACGAGGGCAGACGCTACGATATGGGAAGCAAACTCGGATTCTTACAGGCCAACATAGAAATGGCGCTCAGACACCCCGATATAAAGGACGACTTCAAACAGTATCTGCTTGACATCTGCAAAACGTTATAATATAAAGAGAGGAAGCATTATGGACAGAGTATCAAAGACGAATTACTATCTTGACATCGCGCAGACGGTGCTTGAAAGAAGCACGTGCCTCCGCGGCAAGTACGGGGCCATCATAGTAAAGAACGATTCCATAGTAGCGACGGGCTACAACGGCGCGCCGAGAGGAAGAAAAAACTGCACCGACATAGGAGAATGCGCCTGCGGAGAGCTCGGCAAGGGCTGTTCCGTTAATAACGAGCTGTGCCGCTCGGTCCACGCGGAGGCGAACTGCATAATCTCCGCGACGAGAGAGCAGATGCTCGATTCAACGCTTTATCTGTGCGGTATTGACGCGCCGAGCGGAGAGATAAAGTCCGATACGTGCAGTTGCCAGGTGTGCAGGCGCCTTATAATCAACGCCGGCATTTCCAAGGTCGTTGTGAGAAGCTCGCCGACGTGCTTCGTTTCATATAACGTACGCGACTGGGTACTTAACGACGACAGTATAGGCGGGCAGTGATAACCGTACGCAGCTTCAGCCCGGACGACGCTTCGGCGGCGGCGGAGCTTGAGAAGCTTTGCTTTTCACGCCCGTGGAGCGAAAAAGAGCTTTCCGCCTCCGCGTCATACCGGTATTCCGTGTATTTTACCGCGGAATACGACGGCGCCTTCGCGGGTTACGCGGGCGCGTACACGGCGGCGGATACCGCGGAGATAAACAATATCGCGGTTTTGCCGCGTTTCAGGCGGCTCGGCGTCGGCTCCGCGCTTATTGACGCGCTCGTGTCGGAGTGCCTTTCACGCGGGATAAAAAAACTGTCGCTCGACGTGCGCGCGTCAAATACCGCCGCAATATCGCTTTACGAGAAAAAAGGCTTTTACCGCGTCGGCGTAAGACGCGGATATTACGCGGCGCCTGCGGAAGACGCCGTATTGCTTGATAAGGATATATAATGCTGTATCTTGCCATAGAATCCTCGTGCGACGAGACGGCGGTCGCCGTCGTCGAAAGTCCGCGGGGAAAAGACGAATTCACCGTTTTATCAAATGAAATAAACTCGCAGACGGATATTCACGCCGAATTCGGCGGCGTTGTGCCGGAGATAGCGTCAAGAGCCCATATAGAGGCGATAGCGCCGCTTGCGTACAAAGCTCTGTCCGACGCTCACGTGACCGCGGAGCAGATCGACGCCGTAGCCGTAACGACCGAGCCCGGACTTATCGGCGCGCTTCTCGTCGGCGTAAATTTTGCAAAAGGCTTCGCGCTCTCCTACGGCAAGCCTCTGATAAGCGTGAACCATATCAAGGGTCACGTCGCCGCAAATTACATAAACGGCAGGATAAACACGCCGTTTATAGCCTTCGTGGCCTCGGGCGGTCACACCTCCGTGATCAAAGCGAACTCATATACGGATTTTGAGACGGTCGGGCGCACGGTCGACGACGCGATAGGAGAAGCGTTTGACAAAATAGGGCGCAGAATGGGATTGAACTATCCGTGCGGCGCGGAAATGGACGCGCTCGCCGCAAAGGGCGACCCTGACGCTTACAGATTTCCCGCCGTTTACATGAAGGACGGCTCCTTTAACTTTTCACTGTCGGGATTGAAGACGCATATCGTCAATATGCTGAACACCGCGGAGATGAAAGGTGAAAAGCTTTGCCGCGAGGATATCTGTGCGTCGCTTACGCGCGTTATATGCGAGAGCGTCGCTCATCAGCTAGATCTTTGCTTTAAAAAATACAGATACAAAACGCTGCTCGCGGCGGGCGGTGTGCTTGCGAATTCGCATCTGAGGCTCGCTCTCACCCGGTTCTGCAAAGAGCGCGATATTGAATTTCACGTTCCGCCGCTTTCGCTCTGCGGTGACAACGGCGTTATGATCGCCGCCGCCGCAAAATACGAATTTGAGGCGGGCTCCGCGTCGGATATGAGCCTTGACGGAAAACCGTCGTCAAAAGACGACTGGACGCGGCTTTGAGCAAAATCGCTGTCAAGAGCTATTTGAAAAAAAGATAATTTTGGTTAGTTTTTCACAAAAAAACGGCGGCGTTTTTGTGCTGTTTTGTCAAGCCATGAATATTAACAAACTGTAAATCGGTCGTCGGCAAAAACGCGTTTTATGCATAAAATCAGACCGCTTAAAGCATAAAAAATCTTCAAATCACGCAAATTTTCAAAAACGTAGAATTCCACACCCGAACACCCGAAAAAAAGCGTTTTCGGCGTTAAATCAAGGTTTTACAAGCGTTTGAAACCGTTTTCAACGTGTACAACTGTGGAAAACCCTGTGGAAATTGTGGATTTCCGGAGGAAAAAATAATTGTTTAATCTACAAAACGATATTGATTTTTATGACTAATTATATAGAAAAATCATCGAAAAACGGGAATTTTTGACATATTAACTCACAACATACCAAATGTTAAATAATTGTTAAATCGAAGGAGAAGAGGAAGATGAACCCGAAGTACGACGGCTACGTTGACGAAGCTGTTGAAAAATACAGAAGTCTGATGTACGAGCAGCTTGAAAGAGCAGACGCCATAAAGCTCACAAAAGAGTTTACGGACTATGAAAGCCTTGACAGGATAGTTATAGGAGTATGCGGCGGAGACGGCATCGGACCGACCATAACGGCGGCCGCAGAGAAGGTCTTAAACGCACTTCTTGAAGAAGATATAAAGAATAATAAAATAGAAATAAAACCGATAAACGGTCTTACGATAGAAAACAGGATAGCCTGCGGCAAGGCGATACCCGACGACGTTATGGAGGAGCTTAAGACCTGCCACGTCATACTCAAGGGTCCGACGACGACGCCGCACGCGGGCGACGGACTGCCGAATATAGAGAGCGCGAACGTTATGATGCGCAAAAAGCTCGATCTTTTTGCAAACGTACGCCCCGTAAAGGTCCCGGCTCAGGGCATAGACTGGACGTTTTTCCGTGAGAATACGGAGGGCTCATACGCCGTCGGCAGCAAGGGTATAAACGTATCGGACGAGCTTGCCGTCGATTTCTGCATCACGACGACGGAGGGAACGGAGCGTATAGCGCGTCTTGCGTATGAATTCGCCCGCAAAAACGGTAAAAAGCGCGTGTCGATAGTGACAAAGGCGAACGTGATAAAAACGACGGACGGAAAATTCCTGAATATCTGCAAAAAGATAGGCGAGGAATATCCGGAGATAACGACGGACGAATGGTTCATAGACATAATGACCGCAAAGCTCGTGGACGAGAAACGCAGACGCGATTTTCAGGTGTTCATACTGCCGAACCTCTACGGCGATATTATAACGGACGAGGCGGCGGAATTCCAGGGCGGCGTCGGCACCGCGGGCTCCGCGAATATAGGCAAGCGTTACGCGATGTTCGAGGCGATACACGGCTCCGCGCCGAGGATGGTGGAGGAGGGACGCGCGAAATACGCAGATCCGTGCTCGATGCTGCGCGCGGCAGCCATGCTTCTTTCCCATATAGGCAGACAGAGAGAGGCTGACAGGCTGACGGAGGCGCTCGATTTCTGTATGCTGACGGATAAACGTCTTGTCATAACCGGACGCGACACGGGCGCGACGTGCGACGAATACGTGAAGTACGTTATGGAGCGGTTGTAATGAAGAAAAGACGGCAGGAAGAGGATCCCGACATAATGAACATCCCCGCGATAGCGGACAGAACGTCGCTTTTGCCGGACGGGAGCATACCGGACAGCGTAATAAAACGTCTGCCGCGTTATTTCAGATGCTTGAGGGAGCTTTATAACCGCGACGTGATGAAGATATCTTCAAAGGAGCTCTCGGAGATAACGGGGCTCGGCGCGCCGCAGTTAAGACAGGACCTCAAATATTTCGGCGGCCTCGGTCAGCGCGGATACGGGTATAACGTAAAGAAATTATACACCTGCATAAGCGAGTTTCTGGGCGTGGGCAAAAAATACACCGCGGTCATAATCGGCGCGGGAAATCTCGGCTCGGCTCTGTCAAACAGCCGTCTGTTCGAGCAGCGCGGCGTATGGGTCAAGGGAGTTTTCGATATATCCGACGACGTTGTCGGAAAAACCGTGGCGGACAACACCGTGAAAAACGTCAGGGAGCTTCCCGACTTCTGCAAAAAGAACAAAATAGATATAGCGGTGCTTTGCGTTCCGGCAAACGACGGCGAAGAGCTTTGCGGGATGATATCGGACCTTGACGTCCGCGGCGTCTGGAATTTCAGCCCGTGCGAGCTCGACCGGAAAAAAGCGGGCGTTCCCGTAGTAAACATCTGCACCGCGGATTCCCTCATGATGCTTATGTTTGAAATGTCAAGTGGTAGTAAAAATGAAAATAAAGCTTAATTATAACGATAAGATACTGAACGTTCCCGCCGAGGCGGTATTGAACGACCTTTCCGATATGACGGCGGAGGAGCTTCGCGTTCTGCTTTACCTCTGCGCGGAGCCGGGCTTCCGCGGCGATACGGAGAGCGGAAAAGCGTACGCCATAAAAACTCTCGATATGCAGTGGGCTGAAATAGAGCACGCTCTGTCGTCCCTTACCGCCCGCGGCGTGATAACGAGCGGACTTGAGGGCGTGGCGGAGCACGAGCAGAAGCCGAAAAAGGCGAAGGCGAGCGTAAAAGCCGACTGCACGCTTTACAGCAAGGACGAAACGGCGGGCATTATCGAGCGCAACAACGATTTGCACAGGATAATACATATAGACGTGCCGAGGATCATAGGCAAAGCCGTCGGACAAAACGAGACGATGATACTCGTATCGCTGTACGACTATCTGCGCCTGAGCGCCGAAAGCATAGTCAAAATAATAGAATACTGCTGTGAAAAGGGCTCTCCGTCGTTCCGTATTATCGAACGTACTGCTTATAGTATGTTTGATAACAACATTACAACTCCTGATGAGATAGATGCATTTATTGAACATGAAAAGCAAATGAATTCAAAAATCGGACAAATCAGGAATTTGTTTGGATTAGGTACAAGAGCACTTGTAACAAAAGAAAAGAATTACATAAGTGCATGGTTTGATACATATGGATACGACATGGACATAATAGAGCGTGCTTATGAACTTACCATAAATTCCATAAATAAACCATCGTTTGATTATATCAATTCTATATTAAAGCGTTGGTTTGAGAAAGGAGTAAAAACGCAGGAGGATATAGACAATGATCAATTGCTTACAAAGCCTGCGGTTTCCGATAGACATAAAAAGAATAGGAAAAAGGCAGAAAGCTTCGATGCGGACGAATTTGTTGAAGCTGCTATAAAGCGCAGTTACAGCGAGCAATAAAACGGAGGTTAATAATGTTTAATCGCGACGATTACGTAAAAATAAAAAGTAAATATGAGGATATAAGGCGTAAAGCAGAGAGTAATAGCAAGGAACGGATAGAAAGACTCTGCAAAGAAATCCCAGAATTAAAAAACATCTGCGATATATTGTCTGATACAGGTCCGCGCGTTTACGCCGCGGCGCTCGAGGGAAAAGAAGAGTTCGACAAAAAGTTTGAAGATATTAAACGGGAAAACGACGCGCTTCTTCAGAGAAAGCGCGAAATACTGACCGAGAACGGATATCCCGCGGATTATCTTGAAGTGAAATACAGCTGTCCGCTCTGCCGCGACGAGGGAAACGTAAACGGCAGAATGTGTGACTGTATGAAAAAAGAACTGGTAATCGCCGGCTATTCCTCCGCGGGAATAGCGGGACTTTGCGGCAGGATGAACTTCGATACGTTCGATCTGTCGTATTACGAAGGCGCGGAAAGAAAAAACATGGAGATAGTTTTGCAGAAATGCCGCGAATACGCGGAGAATTTCCGCGACACCGGCTCCGGTTCGCTTCTGTTCTTCGGCGGCACCGGCTTAGGCAAAACGCATCTTTCCGTAGCGGTGGCTAAAAGAGTGATAGAGGGCGGTCACACGTGCGTCTATACGACGGCGGACGATCTGTTTTCCGATTTCAGAAAATACAGATTCGACAACTCAGACGACGCTGAAACGGATAAGTATTCGGAATGCGAGCTTCTCATAATAGACGATCTCGGCACTGAGCTGAACGGACGCGATATAGTCCCGTTTTTATACAACCTTCTGAATCAGAGGCTGAACGCGGGAAGATCGACGCTCATAAGCACGAATCTGTCAAACAACAGACTGCTTGAAACGTATGATGAAAGAATAGTCTCGCGCCTGTTCGGTGAATTCCTCACGTTCAGATTCACGGGCAAAGACATCCGTATGCAGAAGCTCAAGAAACAGTTATAAGCTGATTTTTCGCGCGGCGGTCGTTTTCCGGCGCGGCGTAGCAGACGGTTTTGCCGTCTTTGATATAATAAGAATATTTAAGCGCGCGGGATGATATATTTATCCCGCGCTCTTTGAATCCGCGCTTTATCTCTTTTATTTCCTTTTTGCTTTTGCATAACGGCATGGCGCGCCCGTCTTCGCCGAACGTCACGGAGAACGGAGCGTGACGGTACACGCCGTCTTTTCCGTACAGTTCAAGCTCGAATAAAAAGGAAAGCGGGCTTTCGTTATGCTTTTCATACCCGCATCTGACGTAGACGAAGGACGCGCGCTCCGCGTCCTTTTTGAGCGTTGATATGATATCCGATATAAAGCGGTTTATCCGCCGGCCCGCTTTTCCGCCGTCAACGGCTTCCGGATAATATAAAATCATTCTTTTTCTCACGCCGCCGTCTTTTTTGTCCGTTATCTTTTTCTTTTCTGTGATCTCCATGATCCCGCCGCCTTTTCACAAGGTATATATTATAATATATTGACAAATCCGGCGATATTTGATATAATTGAAAAAAATCCTTACGAAAGGATGGATCTATATGAAAAAAATCCTGTCAGTCATCTGTATACTGCTTGCGGCGGTGCTTCTCGTGCCCGTCATATCGGGGACGGTATGCGCATCGACCGGCGACCGGGATACTCCCGCAACGTATCTTCCGAAAAGATACAAGCCGAGGCTCGATCTGCTCAGGTTCGATTTTACTCTGCAAACGATGAGCAGTTACATAAGAAACGAGAACATAGCCATCGGGAACCGCGCTGCGATGAACATAAGCGACAAAACGCTTAAAAACAGTTCGACAAAGCCCATGTCGTTCGGCTCCGGCGTTTTCGTCGGCGACGATTACGGTATGTCGGATGGTTATCTCAGCTTTGATATGAAGATCGGCTCAGGCAAAATAAGCCTCGGCGTCCGCAACACAAAAGCGGGCGGCTACACGGAGGGCCGCGGTATCTGGTTCGACTTTGACAACAGCGGAAAAATAAAGATATCCGAAAGAGATACGGGCAAATCAGCGGAGATCGACAGCCCGTCCCGTTTTTCAGACGCGTCAAATATAAGATTTGAAGAGCATCTGAGCTATATGACGCTTTCCGTTGACGGCGCTCCCGTTCTGACGTTTGACGTGACGGACGGCCGCTTTACCGCAAAGGACGGGAACGGCGGCGAGATAATATCCGCCGACGGCTGCGGGTTATACGGCTCCGGCTATTTCACCATAGTAATAGACGGCGACACGGACGGATCTGTTGACAACGTGGAATTTACAAATTACAAGCCGGACGAGAACCTGCCGGAGCGCACGGACAGACAGATAGACTATACGACGTGGACGGCGTCCGACGATCTTTCGCGCACGGTCGCGTCGAACGACGAGGCGGGAGACGTACGCGACGGCAAATACGTCGGTCTGTTCTACTTCCTCTGCTGGGTAGGCGCCGGCGTACACGTTCAGGACAATACCAAGATATATCTTGAAAAAGGCGCCAGCGGCTTGAAAAAGTACCTTCAGGAAAAAGGCGGCGAGGCGTACTGGGCTGAGCCGTATTTCGGATATTACATAAACACGGATACGTGGGTATACAGAAAGCACGCGTATATGCTTGAGGCGGCGGGCGTTGACTTCATATTCCTCGACGTTTCAAACGCCGTGACGTTTGACAAAGGACATCTCGCGCTTTTCGACACCTGGCTTCAGATAAGAAAAGAGGGCGGTATGACGCCGCAGATCTGTTTCTTCTGCGGAGATAACGTCGGTACGTTCGAGACTGACATCTCTCATCTGCAGAAGACGGTATACGCGCCGAACAACTACGAAAAATACAAGGAGCTGTTCTTTATGTGGAACGGCAAGCCGCTCATATTCGGAAACGACAAGGGTATAAACAAGGAATGCGCGGAGTGGCTCAAAGATTTCACCGTGCGCGGAAACTGGGCGTGGTGCGACAAGGACAATTACTGGAGCTGGCTGCAGGAATACACGTACGATAAAAACAAACAGGAATACAAACTCATAAACGGAGGTTTAGGCAGAGACGCGGACGGCAATTTTGAGGAGCTTTCCGTCGCGCTCGGTCATCACCCCTCCACGAGCAAGGGCAGGAGTTTTGTGAACGGCAGCGAGCCGAACAATAAAAAGAGCGATTTCAACTTCACGCTTGAGGGCGTGGGAGAGGGAAAATGCTTTGAATTCCAGTTCAACGCGGTAAAGCAGTTCGACCCGTCCATAATGCTCATAACGGGCTGGAACGAATGGATAGCCGGCTGTTTCCACGCGTCGGAAAACAAATTCTTTGCACAGACGAGCGTCAAGGGATATATGTATATAGACCAGTTCAACCCGGAATTCTCGCGCGACGCGGAGCCGATGAGACTGCGCGACGGAGCAGGCTTCGGAGACAACTACTATTATCAGATGTGCGACTACATAAGAAAATTCAAGGGCATCGGAAAGACCACGGAAGCGTCGGGACAGAAGAGCATCAAGCTCACCGACATTTCAACGTGGGATAACGTCGGACCGGAATACAAGGACAACATAGGTGATACAAAGCTGCGCAATACCGTATCATACGACGCGGATTACAGATACGTCAACGGTACCGGCAGAAACGATATAGATTACGCAAAGGTTTCTCAGGATGAGAAAAACGTTTATTTCCTCGTAAAATGCACCGCTGACGTGGAAAAAGCCGACGGTGAAAACTTCATGAATCTGTTTATAAATACGGATAACGATATTTCCACGGGCTGGGAAGGCTACGATTACGTTATAAACAGAGCAAGAAACGACAGGACCGTGACCGTGGAGAAATTCAAAGACGGCTTCGGATCGGAAAAGGCGGGTGAAGCGGAGTATTACATCGAGGGCGAATATCTCGCCGTAAAGCTTGACAAAAGCGTTATAGGCGCGGGAGAGCTTTCAACGTTCACGTTCAAGTGGGCTGACAATTCAACGACCTCCGGCAACGTTATGGAGTTTATGGATCTCGGAGACGCCGCACCTAACGACAGGTTTGCATATAAGTACGTCGGCGCAAACGGTATAACCGTTGATTACGCCGGGGATACGGAAAATACGGAAACGGACGCGGAAGAAACGGAAGAGAACAACGCGGATAAGGAAGAAGATCTCGGAGGCTTCATCGCGCTCGTCGCCGCGGTATCCGTCGCGGTCATAGCCGCCGCCTCCGTCGTGATCGTTCTGATCAAGAGAAGATAAGGAGAGCGAATATGAAAAGATTTATTATGGTTTTGTGCCTTGTATTTTGTTTTGCGCTGTCATATAACGCCGCCGCTCTGACCGTTATCGAAGAGGATTTTGAAGCGGCGTACGTCGGAGACGACCTTGCGTCGATTGATAATATGTACTGTTATTATGAATGGAACAACGCCACGGGAGACTCCGCCTGCGATATAATCAGGGATCACGGCGGCAACGCGCTGATGATAAGCGGCGCAAGCGATCTGTTCACGATAGATTACATCCCGTCGGAATACGTTTTCAGCCTTGATATCAAGCCGATGAAGGATAACGGTATGGTAAATATCTTTGTCCGCGGCGATATGCCGGGCGCTCTTACCAAGATAAACCCGAAAAACGCTGGCATCAACCAGGGCTTCCCGTATTACGAATGGGACTGGTACAGGGAGAACGGCGGCGGACAGGGCGCGTCGGGCTGCGGCGGTTCGGGAGTCATAATATCCCTCAATAAGAGCGGACTTAACATTAAGATAAAAAAATACGTTACGGACGGTCTTACGATAACCTCCTCGCCGTTTAACGTAAAAACGGGCGACGTTGACATAGAAGCGTACAATAACGTAAAAATAACGGATACGGGAAAGAGGATAGACGTTTATCTGAACGGTTCGCCCGCAGCGTATATAGACCTGTCGGATGAAAGCGTGGTCTACGAGACTGACGGCACGAATATGGAATATTATAAAACAGCCGCAGTACACGCGGCGAACGGAGAGCTTCTCGGCGAGGTGGAGAACACGCGCCTTCACTATAACGGCTCACAGCTCGCGGTTGCCGGCAGATTTGAGAAGTTTTATATAGATAATATAAAAATAGCGTACGGAGAGCACGCGATAGAGTATTCAAACGGAGAATACACGCCCACCACGGAAACAAGCACGCAGACGACGGAAACGGAAAAGGAGACGGAGACGGAGACCGCGCCGGCAGCAACGGATAAACAGACGGATAAGCAGACGGAGCCCCCCGAAACGGCAGAGGAAACGAAGCCGGCAAAGGAAAAAGGCAAAACGGACAAAAAGACGCTTATCATAATCATCGCCGTCATAGCGGACGTGATAATAATCGCCGCCCTCGCCGTGTTCATACCGAAAAAGAAAAAATGAAAACCGCGGCGATAGTTGACGACGACGTATATATAGGCGATATGCTCGCCGAGGTGCTCGGAAAAAACGGCTACCGTGTAATTCGCGCGTATTCGGGAACGGAGGCTTTGATGCTGTTTTCCGCCGAGACGCCGGATATAATACTTCTTGACCTTATGCTCCCCGGTCTTTCCGGTGAGGAGGTCATGTCAAAAATAAAGGACGTTCCGGTTATTGTGATAAGCGCGAAAACGGACGCCGACAGCAAGGTAAAGCTGCTCCTTGACGGCGCCTCGGATTATATCACAAAGCCGTTTGACACAAAGGAGCTTTTGGCGCGCATGTCCGTAGCCCTGCGCAATACAAATAAAAGCGCGGCGGTGTTAATGTATGGCGGTATAACGCTCAACAGCATAAATCACACGGTTAAGATAAACGAAACGGAGCTTAAGCTGACGAGAACAGAGTACGCAATACTCAAATACCTTATGCAGAACGCCGGACAAGCTGTTTCAAAATCACGACTGCTTGATAGAATTTCAGCTGACACGCCGGATTGCACGGAAAGCTCGCTTAAGATACACGTAAGCAACTTAAGAAAAAAGCTGCGTGAAGCGTCCGGCAAAGACTTTATAGAAGCCGTGTGGGGAATAGGATATAAACTTTAACCTAATCTTAACCTTTTTCTTTACCGTTTCCTTTACATATCTATGATATTATATCTCCATAATATAAAAGGAGGTTTGATATGCAGTACACGGTTACGGCTCTGGGGCTGACAAAGAAATACGGCAAAGCGTATGCGTTAAACGGGCTCGATATGCACGTTCCGTCTGGCTCGGTATACGGTCTTATAGGCAGAAACGGCGCCGGGAAAACAACGCTTCTGCGGGTTTTGTGCGGCTTGCAGGAGCCTGACGAAGGTGAATACGCGCTTTTCAGCGTTAAGTGCGGGGATAAAAACATAAAAAGCTCGCGCAGAAGAATAGGCGCGATAATAGAAAAGCCGACTTTGTATAATGATATGACGGCGGCGCAAAACCTTAAAATACAGGCGGTCGCGCTCGGTTTGCCGTCGTACGATTTCATACCGGAGCTTTTATCGCTTGTAGGCTTGTCGGATGCGGGAACGAAAAAGGTGCGCAATTTTTCGCTCGGAATGAAACAGCGTCTCGGGATAGCCGTTGCGCTTACGGGTGGACCCGATCTTATAATACTTGACGAGCCGACAAACGGACTCGACCCGCAGGGCATAGTTGAAATGCGCGAGCTCATATTAAAACTCAACCGTGAGCAAGGCATAACCTTTATAATATCGAGTCATATTTTAGAGGAGCTTTCAAAGCTATGTACCGATTACGGTTTTATCGACCGCGGGCGTATAATAAAGGAAATAAACGGCGCGGAGCTTGATACGCTTTTAAGAAAAAGCACGGTATTAAAGGTGACGGATACAAAAAAAGCCGCCGCGGCGCTTGACACGGCGGGATTACAGTATAAGATAAACTCCGACGACACCGTTGTTATTTACGGCGAATTTTCATTATCCGCCCTTACCGCAAAGTTTTCATCGGTCGGCGCGGAGCTGTTGTCCGCCGTACCGCGGGACGAGAGCCTTGAAACGTATTTTATAGAGTTGACAGGAGGCGGCAAAAATGAGTAAGCTTATACGCGCCGCGTTTTATCGGTATTTTCACAGTATCCTGTTTTACGTCTGCCTTGCCCTTTCGCTTATATCCGCCGCCGTTTTTTCTTACGCTGTCAGGCGTGATAAAGAAATGTACGCGGGACTTTTACTTTTGCAGTCGCTTATATACGCGGTTTTGCTGTCCGTTACGGTCGGAGGCGAAGCAAGCGGAGGCTGTAAAAACAAAATAATATACGGATACAGCAGACTGCAGATATACTTTTCCGAGCTTATCGCCGCCTCTGCCGTAGTATCCGGCATTTATCTATTCTATATTATATTTTCTTTCCTTTTTAATATATCAACCGTAAGTCAGACGCCGGTATCGCTTATTATGCAGTCGCTTTTAGGCTTTTACTGTATATCGCTTTGCATTTGCGCCTTATGCGTGTTTATTTCGTTTGCAAGCGGCAAGACTATAGCCGCCGCGATTATTTGCGTTATACTTGTTTTCGGTATTTATATAACCTGGGAGCCGACGGAGACTGTTTTGAACAAATCCGAGTATTTTACGGTCTATACGCCGAAAAACGGAGCAAAAGATGAAAGCGGGCAGCCGGTTTTGCAAGGCGTAAGAGACCCGGACGACGAGGATATGATAGAGGTAAAACAGAAAAATCCGGAATACGTCGGCGGCTTTGCGCGCACTCTGCTTGTTTTATACCGTGATTTAAACCCTTACTGTCAGCTTAAGCGGTACAATGCCGTTTTAAGACCATATTTTTACACGGAGGAGGAGCGCCGCCACGCAAACGGTCTGATATCGCCTTATCTTATAGACGCGGGATATCTTGACACGGATATAACCGAGGACGAACAAAAATTTCTTGATACCGCGCCGCTTTATCCTCTTGCCGTTACCGCCGTAACCGTCCCGCTCGGCGCGCTTTTGTACCGCAAAAAGAAATTCAGATGAGGTAATTATGCTCCCGTGGATATTATGCGGCGTTTTATCCGCCGTAGTGATAATGCTTGTGATAAAGCTCGTACTTATAAGAAAAAGTATAAACGAGATATGCAAAGAATTATCAGATCTTATATCAATGGATACGAACAGACGCCTTACGGTGTCGTCCTCCGACAAATATATAAGACGCCTTGCCGCAGAGCTTTCAGCAGAGCTGCAGGAGTTTAAAAAGGCGGAGCGCAGATACAAAGACGGCGACAGGGAGTTAAAGGAAGCGATAACGAATATTTCGCACGATCTGCGCACGCCGCTGACCGCCGCGTCGGGTTATATAGAGCTTTTACGGGAAGAGGAAATGTCTGGCGACGCAAAGCGTTATACGGGTGTTGTGAAGGAGAGGATAACGGCGTTAAATGAGCTTGTCGAGGAGCTTTTCCGCTATTCCGTCATAACGTCAAAGGCGGAGCTGAAATTTGAGGAAACGGACGTACGCGCGGTTTTGCAGGATTGTCTTGTAGGCTTTTACGGAACGTTTAAGTCGGCGGGTATCGAGCCGGTCATAATCATACCCGAAAAAAGTGTTATACGCGAAACGGACGCGACAGCTCTTAAACGCGTTTTTGACAATATTATCGGCAACGCCGTGAAATACAGCGACGGCGACCTAAGCGTGACTATGACGGAGGACGGAGAGATCACGTTTTCAAATAAGTCCGCCGCTCTTTCCCCCGTCCTTGTCGCAAGGCTGTTTGACAGATTTTTCACGCTCGACACCGCCCGCGCCTCAACCGGTCTAGGACTCTCCATAGCAAAACACCTTACCGAGCAGATGAACGGAAAAATAACCGCCGCGTACAGCGACGGCAGTGTGTATATTACGGTAATATTATAGTAAAATAAATAAGTTCGTAAAAACAGCAGACTTGCAAGCGGTAAACTTACGAGTCTGCTGCTTTTATATTTGTTTGCCCTTTTTGAACTGGCTTTGGTACAGCTCGTAATAAAACCCTTTCTTTGAGATAAGGCCGGTATGCGTACCGCGCTCGACTATGCTGCCCGCCCTCATTACGAGTATCTCGTCGGCGTTTAAAACGGTTGAAAGACGGTGCGCGACGATAAACGCGGTTTTGCCCTCCGTCAGCGTGTCGAACGCCTGCTGTATCTTTTTCTCCGTCATCGTATCGACGGAAGACGTCGCCTCGTCGAGTATCAGCATTGCGGGCTTACACAGCATAACGCGGGCGATACACAAAAGCTGTTTCTGCCCCGCGGACAGACCGCCGCCGTCCTCTCCTATCACCGTGTCGTATCCCTTCGGCAGTCTTGTTATAAATCCGTGCGCGTGCGCCGATCTTGCGGCCTCCTCTATCTCGGCGCGGCTTGCGCCCGGCTTTGATAACGCTATGTTATCGGCGACAGTTCCGTACCTTAACCACGTATCCTGCAATACCATTCCGTATCTTTTTCGCAGTCCCCGCCGGCTCATATCACGCACGTCGACGCCGCCGACGCTGATACTTCCGCCCGTCACGTCGTAGTACCGCATAAGAAGATTGATGAAAGTCGTTTTTCCGCAGCCCGTCGGTCCGACTATCGCCGTGTGCTTTCCCTCGGGGGCTGAAAAATCCATATTTTCGATAAGCGGTTTGTCGGGCGAGTATGAAAACGACATATTATTTATCGTAACGTCGTTTGAAGAAACGAGTCCGTCGTTTTTTCCTCCGTCGTCCTCGTCCTTCTCCTCAAGGAACGCGAATATCCGCTCCGCGCACGCAAACGCGCTTTGCAGCTCTGCTATTACGCCGGAGATCTCGTTGAACGGCTTTGTATATTTGTTCGCGTAGGCGAGGAAGCTCGCCAGCGCGCCGACCGTCATCCCGCCGCCGGCTATGACGGACAGAGCGCCCGTCAGCGCGACCGCGCCGTACACTATCGCGTTTATCAGACGCGTGGACGGATTTGTGAGTGAGGAGAAAAACGTGGCTTTGAAGGATGATTTTTGAAGCGCGGCGTTGTATTTGTCAAACCCGGCGTCAAAATCGCGCTCCGCGCCGAGTGCGCGTACGGTCTTCTGCTCTCCGACGGTTTCCGTGACGAACGAGGTCTCTGCCGCCGTGTCCGCCGTCTGCTTTGAGAAAAGCCCGAACGTCCGCGAGGCTATGAGGCGCGCCGTAAAGAGCGAAAGCGGCGTTAAAAGCACGACCACCGCAGTGACGGACGGTTTAATGACGAGCATGAATACAAGCGTTCCGATTATAAGCGATATTCCGGAGAAAAGCTGTGTGAAGCCGAGAAGCAGACCGTCCGAGAAAGTCTCCGCGTCGTTTGTGAAGCGCGATATTATATCTCCCGCAGGATGTTTGTCAAGATATGACATCGGGAGCCTGTGTATTTTTTCAAACGTTTCTTCTCTCAGCTCTGAAACGGTCTTATACGCGGCGCGGTTCGACAAAACCGTCATTATGTACTGTACCGCGGCGGCGGAGACCGAGAAAACGGCTGCTTTGACAAGTATGACGGTAAGAGCGGCGAAGTCTACGCCGTCCTTGCCGACGAGCAGATCGACCGCGTCGCCGAACAGCAGCGGAACGCAGAGCGAAAGCCCCGCGTAAGCCGCGGAGAGCACCATGATCACGGCGAATACGGGTATTTGTTTTTTTATCCGGGAGAGTATCTTTGAAAACAGCTTTTTATTCATCGCCGTCGCCTCCTCCCGTCTGTGTTTCGTATATCTTCTGATACGTTTCACACGATCCGAGCAGTTCTTCATGCGTGCCTTTTGCGATGATTTTTCCGTCGTCTATGACGGCGATCAGATCGGCGCCGCGCACACTCGACACGCGCTGTGCGGCGATTATGACAGTCATATCCTTTGAGTATCCGGACACCGCCTCTCGCATTTTCGCGTCCGTCGCGTAATCGAGTGCGGATGAGCTGTCGTCAAGTATCAGTATTTTCGGGTCGCGCAGAAGCGCGCGTGCGACGCAGAGCCTCTGCCGTTGACCGCCGGAAAAATTGCGCCCGTTCTGCTCCACCTTGATATCGAGCCCGCCTTTTTCGCTGACGAAGTCAAGCGCGCACGCGGCGTCAAGCGCCTTGCATATCGCGCCGTCGTCGGGGGCGTCTATACCGTACGTCAGATTTTCACGCAGAGTGCCGGCGAACAAAACCGCCTTCTGCGGTACCGCGCCGACCGTTTTGCGGAGCTGTTTTTCCGGGTATTCCTTTATATCGTGCCCGAACAGAGAGACCGTGCCGCCGTCCGCGTCGTAAAAGCGCGCGATAAGCGCGATAACAGACGATTTACCGGAGCCCGTTCCGCCTATAAGTCCGAGCGTTTTTCCTTTTTCAAGCGAAAGACCGATATCGGACAGCGCCGGCGTCCCACCGTAGGAGAGGGAAGCGTTTTCAAGCTTTACCGCACAGTCAGAGCTGAGATCAAGCTCTGTTTCCCCGTACTTTATTGACGGAGTGACGCTGAACACTGCGGATATACGCTTTGCGCTCGATAAGGCTTTCGTTATGTTTATCGTGAGGTCGGCGAGCTTTATAAGCTCCGTCAAAACCATTGCGGTGAGATTATACATCGCCACGACCTCGCCCCGCGTCAGCTCTCCCGCGTTGACCTTTATCGCGCCCGAATACATGAGCGCCGCGACGGCGATGTTTACAATAACGAGAGTTACGGGATTCAAAAGCGCCGACAACCGCCCGGATCTTATCTGATCCTTATACAACGCGCCGTTCTGCTCCCGGAATTTTACCTTCTCCGTTTCTTCGGAGCCGAATGCGCGTATAACTCTTACGCCGTCAAGATTTTCCTTTGCAAGACGCACGGTAAATGACAGCTTTTCCTGCACTCTTGAATAAAGCTTCATACCGAAAAGCATCAATAAATAAACGAACAGAAGAAGAACGGGAACGGCGAGCGCAAAGCGGAAGGCGGGCTTTGCGCTTATGACAAAGCACGCGACGACCGCGCCCGCGACGACGAACGGGGAGCGGAGAAGCAGACGAAGCGTCAGATTGACGCCGTTCTGTATGCGGACCGCGTCGCTCGTCATATTTGTGATGAGCGACGATACGCCGAGCTTGTCGAGATCCGAATACGACAGACTTTCTATATGTGAGTAAAGCGCGCGTCTGAGCTGCGCCGCAAATCCGGTCGCCGCCTTTGCGGCGAAGAACTGCGCCGCAAGAGCAAAGCCGAAGCCGACGGCGGCGAACGCGATGAGAATGAAAAAACAGCGGATAACAAGCGATCTGTCCGCTTTATCTATTCCGTTGTCGATCATATACGATACTATGAACGGCACGGCGAGCTCAAGTGCGACCTCGCACAGCTTCAGGATCGGAGCGATAACGCTCTGTACGCCGTAACCCTTGAAGTATCTGAAAAGCTTTTTCATACAGACTTGACTTTTTCTTTCTTTTAATGTAAAATATAAGCATGAAACACGAGATAGCACCCGTATATGACGGTAATTCAAGGATCCTGATATTAGGCAGTTTCCCGTCGGAGGCGTCAAGGGCAGCCGGATTTTTCTACGGCAACCCCAATAACCGCTTCTGGCGCGTTTTGTCGCGCTTGTTTGAAGACGCGGCGGGGACGCAAACGGAGGAGAAAAAGGCGTTTTTGCTGAGGCACAACGTAGCCTTATGGGACGTCATAGCCTCATGCACCGTAAAAGGCTCCTCCGACGCGAGTATCAGGGACGTTATACCCAACGATATAACGCCTATACTGAAAACAGCCGATATAAAAACCGTTTATCTGAACGGAAAGCTGGCGGACAGGCTTTTTGAAAAATACATAATATGCGATATACCGCATATCTGCCTTCCGTCCACGAGTCCCGCGAACGCGCAGTACTCGCTTGAGCTTTTGTGTGACGCGTGGTCCGTTATCCGTTGTAATCTTTAAACGTGCGGTTGTCCGTAAAATCTTTGTTTTCCGTAAATTTACGCCTTATATCGGTCAGGCTTCCCGAGGTTATGAGATAACTGTATGAAAGAGGCTTGTATGATATAAGACGCAGATGATATATCGGCGCAACGTAGTTCGTGGGACCGCCAGCCGGGTCCTTTGTGCCGTTATGACTGAAACGCCCCGCGACGTACATCGTCGCGCCGGGAACGTATAAGCCGATTCCGTAATCGTCGCCGTCGCACCATGCGCACCACGTTTCGGAATTGTTTTTATTTAACGGGAATCTGTGGTGCGGCCAGTCCTCGGGCCAGAAGATAAGATCGCGGCGGACCTCAAGCGGCTCGTTTTGCCACGGCTTTTCGCCGTTGTAGAAATAAAAGTTGTCAAGATAGCTGACCGTATAGAACGCGGGTATCTCCTGACTGCACACGGGATGATCATAGCCCGACCAGTCCGTGAACCTGTTTTCCACCGTGAGGATTTCGCCGTTTATCGTATACGTGTTTTCCATATAGCTGTACGTATAAAGCCCGACGTGTCCCCAGTCGCGCGGACGGCATTTGACCCAAACGCTGCCGTCCTCCACCCTGTAATCTATCAGCTTGCTCTTTTTGTTTCCGCGGTCGCCGCCCTGAACCGGGTTATATACCCAGGGATTGCCCATGAATTCGCCCTTTTGAAAAGGCGGTTCACCCGTGCCGTAGTAAGACTGCTGTACGAGTCTGCCCGTGTCCGCGTGGTTCAGCATATTTGACAGGCCCTCGATTTTGCATCTTTTATCCTCATAATACGACAGACCGCCGCCCCATACGAGCTCCACTCCGACCTTAAGTATATCGTTTTCGATAAAATACGTGCCGAAGGCGGGCGCTTTTTCTGTTCTTACGGTAATACCGTCTATCACAGCCTCGCCGTCGCCGCGCCTCTCAAGCCGGAGATCGAATACTCCGTACGCCGTCTTTCCCTCGAGAAAGCCCTCGATAAAGCTTTCAAACGTGCCGTTTTTGTCCGCGGGCAGATAAAAAAGCTCCTTTACCGTCTCACCGCCGGAGGTGAAATAAAAGCTTCCGACAGACGGTACGTCGCTGTGGTATTTAACGCTGTATTTGTTGTATTTTTCGGCAATGTAATTCATTTTTTCAGCCCCTTCAGAAGTTTTATTTCGTATGCGTAGCCGTCGTTGTCGTTCGGAGTTTCAAGCTCGAAAGGCAGACCGCTCAGATGCGCGTTGTTTATTATTTTCCCGATATGATCGAGTCCGATGAAGCCCTGACCTATCTTCTCGTGTCTGTCCTTATGCGCTCCCATCGGGTTTTTGCTGTCGTTGAGATGAACGGCGTAAAGGCGGTCAAGCCCTATTATCCTGTCAAATTCAAGAAGCGTTTCTTCAAAGCCGTCGCGGACGTCGTAACCGGCGTCGGATATATGGCACGTGTCAAGGCAAACGCCGAGATGCTCTTTGTATTCGCAGCCGTCTATGATCGTCCGCAGCTCCTCAAATGTCGAGCCTATCTCGCTGCCCTTTCCCGCCATCGTTTCAAGCAGGACGGTCGTGGTCATATCGCGGCGCATATTTCCGTTCAGCATCTCAAGTATGTATCTGATCCCGATATCCGTGCCCTGACCGACGTGGCTGCCGGGATGAAAATTGTATAAGTTATGCGGCAGATGCTCCATTATCTCTATATCGTCCGCAAATACCGAATTTGCAAATTCGCGCGTTTTGGCCTCCGCGGACGCGGGATTGAGCGTGTACGGCGCGTGCGCGACTATTTTGCCGAAGTTGTTTTCTTTCATATATGAAACGAGCGCCGACGCGTCGTCCGCGTCGAATTTTTTTGCCGAGCCGCCGCGCGGATTTCTCGTGAAAAACTGAAAGGTGTTCGCTCCGAGCTCGCTCGCCGTTTTTCCCATGTTGAGATATCCGCCGGACGACGATAAATGACAGCCTATGTAAAACATATTATTTCTCCCGTGTCGTTATATTCTTTTTTTGCGCGCGCCGGAAATCAGCGCGAAGGATGCGCAGGCGAAAGCGAGCGAAAGCGCCGCGGCGAATATCACGTTTTTTCCGCTGTCGCCCGTTTCGGGGTTGTCCGGCAAGTCGGGCTCGTCCGGAATATCGGGCTCGTCCGGCTCGTCTCCGTGATAATATTCGTGTATCAGCTCGCCCAGCACGCCGGGATCGTATACCTGAAGCATATCGTATATACCGACTTCCGCGGGGTCGTTAATGCCGAATTCCGAAAGATCTATAAGCTCAAACGGCGCTCTCAGATCGTAATCCGCCTTCGCTCCCACGTCGTTATCCTCCCCCTTTGCGTTCAGATACTTTATGCCGGTGGAGGAGAAATAGAAGTAGTTTTCCGGAGTGAAGAACCTTGACATCGTGCAGGAGCCGCCGCCGCTGTCACAGCCTATGACCGCTATCCCCGCGTCCTGCGCGTTTACGGAAAGCGTGTTTGCGGCTGAGAAAGAGCAGTTTGACGACAGTATCGCAAAATCAAAGTCGTAATACACGTCCTTGTCCGCGTCGTCGTATTTGCCGTCGAGATTCAGGTCGACAAGCACGGTCTCACGAATGTGATTGCCCGTAGTGGTGTTGTATGAATGAAAATACGCCGTATCAGTTCTTTCTTCTTTGTTTTTCATCATGGTAAGGATGTACGTAAGAACGCCCGTGGAACCGCCGGTGTTGACCGTAAGGTCCACCGCAAAGTTTTTGACGCCCGCCTCCGCTGCTTTGTCAAGACTGTGCTTGAACGAGTCTATAACGGAGTTTTCAAACGAGTCAAACGAGAATATCGCCGTGTCGTTGGCTATTACGAGCGTCGCGTTGCCGAAGTCCTCCATATA
>CACZOH010000027.1 GCA_902782785.1 uncultured Ruminococcus sp.
GCGACGGAGTGAAAATATCGGGCGGCAATTACTTTGACGTCTTAATGTCGCCCGCGTTCAATTATATCGACTCCGTTTTTCACACAATAGCGTCTTATATGCTTCTCCGCGAGGGGCAGAAACGCTATATCGCGGTGAAGGAAGCGGATTATATGAATTACGAAGACCTGCCAAAAGAACTTAAAGAAAAGGTGGGAGAGGGCGCGGAATTTCCGATTTCCGATATTGACCGTATGTTTTACGAGGCGCCGTTGCGGAAAACCGTCAGAGGCTACATTTACGACGACCTTATTTACAGGGAAACGGAGGTTTTCCATGACGGTCTGATTTTCATATCCAAAGCGCCCGGTAAAGTCAAGCCCGCTTTTGACTGCTTCAGTTATCCCGGAACAGAGTTATACGACGACGGCTCTCTCGGAATGTGCCCGTTTTCGCTCCTTTTCAATATGAAGGACGTGAAATTAAACGACCGCGCCGTAGAATTCTCGCTTGATTTTGAGGTCGACGGCGCCGTTTCCGCGTATTCATTCATAATAGATTACGACGAAACATACGGAATGATACTCACCGGCGGTACGTTCGTTTCAGATATACTGTTGAAATAAAAACGTCAGAAACGAAAAACGTGGTTGCCGCACGGCATTAACAAGCTGCGAACAGCCTGTTCGGTATCAACAAAAAATCAGTCTCGTTTTTGATGTGCGTGACTGATTTTTTATTTTATTTGTATAGAGCCGAACGCAAAAATCATAACCTGCGACAGCCCCTCTGTTTATTGAGTTTTAATCCGTGATCATCAAGACCGCTTTATGGATATTTGAAACAGTGTCGGATGCGGTCATGCTGACCGCGCCTTTTTCCTTCTGCGCGAACTCTCCCGCAACGCCCGCTATCCACGCGCCGCACGCGGCGTTCAGACACGGGTCCGACGGGTTCTGGGAGTTGATGCCCGTTATTATGCCGGAAAGCACGTCGCCCGAGCCCGCGGTCGCCATTCCCGGGCATCCGCGGTCGACAAGGTATACGCGCTCACCGTCCGTTACGACGGTAACGGCGCCCTTCAAAAGCACGGTGACGTTATGAGCCTTTGCGTAATCCAAGGCAAGCCCGATCCGGTCTTCAAGCACCTCGCCGACCGTCAGACCGCATAACCGCGCAAATTCCGCGGTATGCGGCGTGAGAATAACGTTCCCCTTCGCCCTGTAATCCATACGCGACAGAGCGTAAAGCCCGTCCGCGTCTATAAGCACGGGGCAGCGAAGCTTTTCAAGCGCGTATTTTACCGCCTTTGCTCTGTTCTCCTCTCTGCCGAAGCCCATTCCGAGCCCGACGGAGGAAGCGCCCGCAAACGCCCGGTCAAGCTCATCCTCGTCAAACGATTTGAGCGGACAAAGCGTGCTTTCAAGTAAATACGGCGCAACGTAATCCGCTGTTTCGCAGGGCACCGCGAGGCGCGATATACCGCAGCCGCATTTCAGCGCGGAAAGCGACATATTCGCAAGCTTCATCGCGCCGGAGTATTCGCGGCAGCCGCCGAGAAGGACGGCAGTTCCGTAGGTCCCCTTGTGGCTATCGCTTTTTCTTTCCGGAAAAACGGATATAAAATCATCCTTTTCGCATAAATGCGTTTTTATCTCACTCATTCAAAAGCTCCGTCAGCACTCTGCCGTCAACGTCCTTCATTTCCGTACCGAGGATACGGGCGAACGTCGGCGCCTCGTCAACTATATCGCACCGTTCAAGCACGGCGCCGTTTTTGAAATCGGGACCCTTTGCATAGAACACGGGCTGAGGTCCCTTGTCAGGCATATAGCCGTGCGTCGCTCTGCCGAGGCGGTAATCGTCCTTTGTGAAGCTGTCCGTAAGCGGTCTCGTTATCCCCTCGGAAAAAGAGGTATAGCCGTCCGTTTCAAGGACGAAATCGAATTCCCCGCCGAGACGGTGCTTTTCTCTCGCCTCAGCCTCCGTCAAAACCTCGGATACGCCGTATATCCCCTCGTCGCGCAGATGGCAGAGATATTTATAAACGTTATCCTTTTCCGCTTTGTCGTATACGTAACAGTAAGCCGCCATACCGCCGGAGCGGACGTACGCCTTCATATCAGCTATCTTTCCGTCCTCGACCTTCAGAAAGCCCGCGTCGGAGAGAAGCACGTTATATTTTATACTGCGCTTTATCTCAAGCTGTCCGTGGTCGGAGACGAGCACGATATTCGTGTTTTCAAGCTCGTTCCTGTCCTCCGCGGCGCGGCAGAGCTGTCCTAACCATTCGTCCGTTTCGCGTATGCCTTTGTTCACCGCCTCGTTGAACAGACCGTTTCCGTGTCTGTATCCGTCAATGTTGGCGGGGTGTATCATTATAAGATCGGGCGAATACTCGCGGATTATATCCGCGGCGCAGTTTATCACAAAGATATCGGCGCCCGGGTGACTTCTCTCGTTCCAGCCGGTTATGTACCGCTCGCATATCTTCATGACCTCGGGCGAGGTGCCGGAGCGCGCGAAAGCCGCCTGCCTCGTATCGTCCTTTCCCTGCGTCCAGTATTCGTCTATCAGATAATCTATATCCGGATGATTGCCCGTAACGGGCCAGAATACGCCCGCGGTGGTTCTGTTCGCCTCTTTGGCGCAGGTGAAAATATCCTTTGCCTTTACGTACTCGTGAAACCATACCCACGGACGGTTCACCGGCTCGGGATAATAGACGTCGTTTCCCGTTATGCCGTGTTTATCGGGATATACTCCCGTCGCGATAGACGTATGCGCCGGGTAGGTTATCGTAGGGTAGCACGTTTTGACCGTTCTGACGCACGCGCCGCCCGCTAAATATTTTTTAAAGTTCGGCAGAGTTTTGAAAAGCTCCATATCCTCGGACACGAGCGCGTCCGCGGACAGGACTATCAGCTTGCTTTTTTTCATAGCACACCTTTATAAGTTCTGTTCAAATAAACGGGTCTCATATCGTTTTTGTGCATACGGATACCGGGCGAGCCGTGATCCGATTCGGTGTTCACCGTTATGATATTTTCGGGAAGAGTTTTGTAAAGCTCGTGCTTCGTGCTTATATTCAGCCCCTGAACGTCGCTTATCTGCTTTGCGCTGCAAAGCATAAAAACGCCCCCGCCTATATCGCCGCCGAGACAGTAACCGACGGGCTCGCCGCCGATATACGTTATCATACCGTAAAGCGAAAGCGAAGCAAAATTATCGAGCGCCTTTTTTGCGCCGTCCGCGTCGCCCTCGCCCGATTTCGGCGTCCATTTTTTCAGTATCTCATACGCGTCTTTTATATTGTCCGCGTTCATGATCTTGTTTTCGGCTGCGTTCTCACGGTAAAAGCGTGAAAGCTTTGCCCTGACCTTCTGGAATTTATGTCCCTCAAGGCTTACCTGCTCGGCTTTATCGTAGACGTATTCGTCGCGCCCGGGCGTCGCCTCATACTCAAATCCGGGATTTACGTCTTTTACAAAAAGAACGTCGCATTCGCGCATCATATATACGCGCGCGCCTTTGTTCTTTTCCGTAAAACTGCGCTTGTATTCGTCCGAACCCACGGGAAACAGTATATCCCCCGCTTTATCGGATACGAAAAAGCCGTCGTCCGATATATGGGCTTCATACCCCTCGACGCCGCCGTAGATAAACAGCGATAAAAAGCTGTGGGACGCGGCAAAATGTCCGTATTTTTGCCGCAGTCCCTCTATTTTTTCCCTGTCAGTCAGATTCATAGATCAAGAAGCAGATCGTACGCGTCGCCGAGGAAGTTTTTGAGCTCGTCCGCCGATAACTGTCTGTGCGCGAGGATCGCAAGCGAATAGATATGCTTGCAGAGCTTTTCCGCCTGATCCTTGTTCTTGTCTTCCAGAAGCGCCTCCGCTTTCTTATACAAAGCGGACGAGGTGTTCACAACGAGCTTCGCCTTGCCCGGCATATCGACGCCGCCGCCCATGCTGTAGAATTTCATCA
>CACZOH010000028.1 GCA_902782785.1 uncultured Ruminococcus sp.
CGTTTTTTTATTTTGTCAATACCCTTTTTCGATGCAGTGGAGCAGAGATCGCCCCCGCGCGCATTCGGGCGCCACCCCCCTCGGCGCAGAATGTGAAAAGTCTGTAGGACGGGGTCCTGCTTCCGCCGTTTGGTATTCGCCTCATCCACCGCTGCCGCGGTCCCCCTTCCCCAATCGGGGAAGGTCGGAGTTGTCCCCTCATTCGAAGAATGACGGGAGCCGGGGTTCCCCGCCGCGAAAAGCGGCGGGGGTTCACGGGAGCCGGGGTTCCCCGCCGCGAAAAGCGGCGGGGGTTCACGGGAGGGGACAGGGGGGTATGGGGGGTGGTGAGGCGGCAGCCGAGCCGTGAGGGGCGGGAACCCACCATATTCGTCGCGTCAGCGACACCTCATTTATTATTAAAGCGAGCGAGCAATGCCCGCCCCTGCTGTTTTTAATTCTTAATTATCTTCATCCTCGCCACGAACGCCGTTTTGACAGACGCCGGCAGTATGCGCGTTGCGCGCATATAAAAGCCCGGGATTATCGTTTTTTTGCCCTTCAAAAACCGTTTTACCGCGTACCGCGCGGCTTTTTCGGCGGACATGCTTACGCCGGGTTTATTAGCTCCGGCGTTCTCGAAAAACTCCGTATCGAGCGGACCGGGGCAGAGGGAGCTGACCGACACGTTGTACTTTTTTGCTTCCTCGCGCGCGGCGAGCGTGTAGCTGTAAAGATACGCTTTTGACGCGTAATAAGACGCCGTATAAGGTCCCGGCTGGAACGCCGCGATGGAGCAGACGTTCAGCAGCGCGCCGTATCCGCGTTCACAGGCGTCGGACAAAAACAGCTTCGAAAGCTCAGTCGCCGCCGTGATGTTAACGGCTATCAGGTCTCTGTCCTTTTCCTTTGATACCTTCCACGCTTCTCCCGCAGCGCCGAAGCCCGCGTTGTTGACGAGCACGGACGGCGAATATCCGTCCGCTTTGACTTTTTCATAAAGCGCTCCGGCAGAGCCGGGAACGGAGAGATCGGTCACGTAATACGCGGCTCCGAGCTTTTCCGCCGATGCTTTCGTTCTTTTTTCGTCGCGTCCCGTTATTATAAGCTCAAAACCGTGTTTTTTAAGCTCCGACGCGAGCGCAAAACCGAATCCGCGCGCGGCACCGGTAATAAGCGCCGGTCCTTTGTCTTTAAGCTCAGAATTCCGCATTTTTCGGTGTTCTCGGATACGCTATAACGTCTCTTATGTTGTCTATGCCCGTTATAAAGCGCATCATTCTCTCAACGCCCATACCGAAGCCGCTGTGCGTAGCCGTGCCGTAACGGCGCAGGTCAAGATACCAGCCGTATTCTTCGGGATCGAGCCCCATTTCGTTTATCCTCTGCAAAAGCACGTCGTATCTCGCTTCGCGCTCCGACGCGCCGACTATTTCCCCGAGACCCGGGAAAAGCAGATCCGTCGCGGCGACCGTCTCGTTGTCGTCGTTGACCTTCATATAGAAAGCCTTGTGTCCCTTCGGGTAATCGGTGACGAAAACGGGGCGTCCGAAATACTCCTCAGCGAGGTATTTCTCGTATTCCGTCTGTATTGCGCAGTCGTCCGTCACGGGTATCTCAAACTGTCTGCCGGATTCCTTCAGTATCCTTATCGCCTCTTTGTGCGTGATGCGCGCAAAATCGCATGAAACGGTCTTTTTCAGTTTTTCAATAAGCCCCTGCTCGATGAATTTGTCAAAGAACGCAAGCTCGTCGGGACAATGCTCCATAACGTAGCCGATTATATATTTCGTCATATCCTCGATCGTCGCTATAAGTCCGTCAAGGTCGCAGAACGCCATTTCGGGCTCGACCTGCCAGAATTCGGCGGCGTGGCGCGGCGTGTTTGAATTTTCGGCGCGGAACGACGGGCCGAACGTGTAAACGTTGCGGAGCGCGAGCGCAAAAGGCTCGACGTTCAGCTGACCGCTGACGGTCATATACGTCTTTTTGCCGAAAAAGTCTTTCGTATAGTCAACGTTGCCCTGCCCGTCAAGCGGTACGTTTGCGGGATCTATCGTGGTGATACGGAACGTCTCGCCCGCGCCCTCGCAGTCGGAGGTGGTGATACACGGCGTCGTTACGTTGACAAAGCCTCTGTCCGTCAGATACTTGTGTATCGCGAACGTGAGTATGGAGCGCACTCTGAAGACCGCGGAGAACGTGTTCGTCCTCGGACGGAGATGCGGTATTGTGCGCAGGTATTCAAAGCCGTGGCGCTTTTTCTGCAAAGGATAGCTCGGGTCGCACGCGCCCTCTATATCTATCCTGTCGGCGTGTATCTCATACGACTGCTGACTGCCGGGCGTGTGTATCAGTTTGCCCGTGACTATCACGCAGGAGCCGGTGCAGAGCGCGTCTACCGCTTCAACGTCCGGAAGCCCGGGCGAATAGACGATCTGAAGCGTGCTCTGGCACGTTCCGTCCGTCAGCTCTATAAAGCCGACGTTTTTGCTTCTTCTCGCCGTTCTTATCCAGCCGCCCGTTACGACGGTCTGATCCGTCAGCTCTTTGGCTTTTTCAAATATTTCTCTTATGGAAGTTACCTTCATCATTGTTTTGTCCTCTTTATCCGATTATTCCGAGAGTTTCTATAATGGCGTCAAACTCCGGCACGCCCTGGGATATGGACGTAAGCGTCGCCATCTGTATCTGTATCGTTTTGTCGTCGAAATGTATTTTTACAAGCGACTGCGCAATGGCGCCGCCGTTGCCCCAAACGTAGTCGAGCTTTGTGACGGTATGACCGTCGACCTCGTACGATCTGAAGCCGCTCAATTCATAATCGGAGCCTATCTGACCGCTCATCGAATCGAGAAACGCCTTTGCGGTGGTCTCCGTCATCGGCTCCTGTACGGGCTGCGTGCCGAAATTGAAGAAGCACGTGCCCTCGGCTTCTCCGTTGCGGAGTCCGGACGGGAAGCCGCTGAATTCCTTGAACGTGTAATTGTCGGGCTTTATCACGTATATGCCGTCAAATTCGTAAGCGTTCTTCGGAACCGTCTGAGCCGCGGTCGTTTCCTCCGCCGTCGTGGTCTGCTCAGCCGTTGTCGTCTCCTCCGCGGTGGTCTGCTCAGCCGTTGTCGTCTCCTTTGCTGTGGTCGTTTCCTCGGCGGTCGTCGTCTCCTTAGCGGTGGTGGTCTCCTCAGCAGTCGTCGTTTCCTCCGCAGTCGTCGTCTCCTCCGCGGTCGTCGTCTCCTCCGCGGTCGTGGTTTCTTCCGCCGTCGTAGTCTCCTCAACCGTGGTCACGTCCGCTGTCGTTTCGGGCTCCGCGGTCGTCTCAGCCGTCTTTGTCTCGGCGGCGGTCGTCGCCTCGTCCGTTATGTTCTCCGCGGTAGTTTCCGTTTTCCCGCTTGTGATCTCCGCGGTCGTAGCCGCTTCATTTCCGCACGCGGCAAGTGCAAACAGCAAAAGCGCCGCAAGTATTATCGCAAATGTACGTTTCATTTTTAATCGCCTTTCAAAAAAATAATTTTTATATATTATATACCAAACGGCCCCGTTTGTCAAGACCAAATTTGAAAGCCGGCCGCGCTGAAAAACACGTCCGTCAGACTCCCGCCGCGCAGGCGAAAAAAAAGAGCCTTGCGGCATCCTCCGTAAGGAAGATACCCCAAGGCGGCTTTTGTATCTAAATTGATATTTGATTTGTGGTAATTTGGCGTGACCGCTTCGGTTACGCCGTTTTGTTTGTGGCGTTGTGGCGTTGCTGAAAGGCTTCTTCCATCTGTTCGGGCGTCATTTCTTCGACGATGCCGACGCCGTTGAAGTAAATGTCGATAAGCTGTACCCGCTGACCGTCAACGTACATTTTTTGAAGGTAGTGATTATATCAAAAGTGTTAAAATATACATGCAACCAACGGTTCGTTGATATAACAACAACAATTTGATAATTGACATTAAGGTATTTTGTGTTATAATTTAGTCACATCGGTCAATAAACATAACACGGAGGATATTATGAATATAAAAATAGGATCAAAAATAAAATCACTGCGAAAGCGCGACGGCGTGACGCAGGAAAAACTGGCTGACGCATTGGGCGTCACAGCGCAGGCGGTCAGCAAATGGGAG
>CACZOH010000029.1 GCA_902782785.1 uncultured Ruminococcus sp.
CCCGTGCGCGGCGGCGTGACGGTGTAGGCGTGCGGAGCGTCGGTCTTGTCAAACGAGCGGAGCAGGGAAAACAGAGCGTTTGCCTGCCCTTCCGCGTCGTCCGGAAGGTAAAACACGTTTTTACCGCTTATTTTCGCCGTATCGCTTTCAAGACAGATGACGCCCGTGCGCGCGTCCTCTTCGAGCTTTTCTTTCATGAAAGATATGACGTCGCCGTGCGGACCCTTCAGCATCGTGACGGGAACGGACGGGGCGTAATGGCGGTATTTCATACCGGGCGCCTCCGGTCGTACGTCGTCGCCCGGCTTGTCGAAAAGCGAGCCGTCGCGTCCGACGGGAACGACCGCGTCGAGCATCTCCTCCGTCACCGCGCCCGGGCGCAGTATGACGGCGCAGCCGTCCTTCAGCTTGATTATCGTGGATTCAAGTCCTATGTCGCATCTGCCGCCGTCTATCACAGCGTCTATCCTGCCGTCAAGATCGGCTTTGACGTGCTCAGCCTCCGTCGGTGACGGCGAACCCGAAACGTTTGCCGACGGCGCGGCTATCGCGACGCCGCACGCTTCTATGAACGCGCGGGCGACGGGGTGCGACGGTATGCGCACCGCAACGGTGTCGAGCCCGCCCGTCACCTCGTACGGTATTATATCCTTTTTCGGAAGTATTATCGTGAGCGGACCGGGGCAGAACGCGTCCGTGAGTTTATAGTAAAGCTCGCTTGTCACTGCGTATTTTTCCGCGTCCTCCGCTTTTGAAATATGTATTATAAGCGGATTGTCGGACGGGCGTCCCTTGGCCCGGTATATCTTTTCCGCGGAGCGCGCGTCCGTCGCGTCGCCGCCGAGACCGTAGACAGTTTCCGTCGGAAACGCGCAAAGACCGCCCGACCTGATTATCCGCGCGGCTTTCTGCAGATCCTTTTTCGTCGGTTTCAGATACAGCGTTTTCAATCGTTTGCCTCCGATGACAGCTTTGCCGCGGTGTCGGCGGTTATAAGCGCGTCTATCATTTCGTTCATATCGCCGTTCAGAAACGCTTCAAGCGAGTAAAGCGTCATGTTTATGCGGTGGTCCGTAACGCGGCTCTGCGGATAGTTGTACGTGCGTATACGCTCGGAACGGTCGCCCGTGCCGACCTGGCTTTTGCGCTCGCTCGCTATCTTGTCGTGCTGTTCGCGCTGCTTCATATCGTACAGCTTCGCTTTGAGAAGCTTGAGCGCCTTGTCCTTGTTTTTGAACTGACTGCGCTCGTCCTGGCATTCTATGACGATGCCCGACGGCTTGTGATACAGACGTATGGCGGATTCCGTCTTGTTTATGTGCTGACCGCCCGCGCCGCTCGATTTGCACGTCTCGAATTTTATATCCGCGGGATTTATCTCCACCTCAACGTCGTCGACCTCGGGAAGTACCGCGACCGTCACCGTGGAGGTGTGTATGCGTCCCTGCGCCTCCGTTTCCGGCACGCGCTGGACGCGGTGAACGCCGGATTCGAATTTAAGGCGGGAATACGCGCCGTCGCCCGTGACCGTGAAGGAGACCTCCTTGAAGCCGCCGAGCTCCGTTTCGTTACAGTACATAAGCTCCGTTTTCCACCTCATGCTCTCCGCGTACATACAGTACATACGGTATAACACGTAGGAGAAGAGCGCCGCCTCGTCGCCGCCCGCGCCGCCGCGTATCTCTATGACCACGTTCTTGTCGTCGTTCGGGTCGCGCGGCAGGAGCAGGATCTTCAGCTCTTCAAGACAGCTCTTCATTTTTTCGTCCGCCTCGGCTATCTCTTCACGCGCAAGCGCGGAAAGCTCCGCGTCGTCGGACGACAGTATCTCCTCCGCTTCCGCTTTCGCCTTGGCGTAGGATTTATACTCCGCGTATTTTTCACAGACGGGGAGCAGGCTTTTGCGCTCCTTCATAAGCTCTCTGTACTTCGCCGTATCGGAAATGACGGCGGGATCGAGCAGAGCCGCCTCTATCTTATTGAATTTTTCCGCTATCGCGTCAAGCTTTCCCGTCATTTTGCAATTATCCTCTTTATCCTTTTTTCAAGCTTTTCACGCGGCAGGGTAACGTCGCGTCCGCACCCCTCGCAGATTATGCGCACGTCGGAGCCCGTCCGCACAACGCGGAAGAGAAACGAGCCGCAGGGATGCTTTTTCTTCATTTCTATTATATCGTTTTCGTTTATCCTTATAATATCCATTTCCGTTCAGTTTTACCGCAGTGTTTTTGTTTATTGTAGCATATAAGTGTTAAGGAATCAAGCCCCCCGGACGTATTTCATGAAAAATATGATGATTTTTGTCCCCGGCGCGTAAAACCGCGGCGTAATTTCATTAAATTATTATTTTTAATAAAATATCCACTAATTTTTGTTGATATTGAATCCTTTTGCGGGTATAATGAAGAAAAAAACCAAAAGGACAAATAAACATGGCTGAAAATTGTACTCACGACTGTTCAACGTGCAGTGAAAACTGCTCGTCTCGCGCTCCGCAGAAGGAGCCGTGCAACAAATACTCGCATATCAAAAAGGTTTTCGGCGTCGTGTCCGGCAAGGGCGGCGTCGGCAAATCGTTCGTTACTTCTCTTCTGGCTGTCGAGACGGCTAAGCGCGGACACAGGACCGCGATACTTGACGCGGACGTGACCGGACCTTCGATACCGAAGGCTTTCGGGCTCCACGGACTCTGCGACGCAAGCGAATTCGGCATAGTCCCGTTCACGACGAAAACGGGAATAGAGATAGTTTCCGTAAACCTTTTGCTGGAAAACGAAAAATCGCCGGTCGTATGGCGCGGACCCGTTATCTCGGGCACGGTAAAACAGTTCTGGACGGACGTCGTCTGGGGCGACGTGGATTATATGTACGTGGATATGCCTCCCGGAACGGGCGACGTTCCGCTTACCGTGTTCCAGTCGATCAAGCTTGACGGCATAATCATTGTGACGAGCCCGCAGGATCTTGTTTCGCTGATCGTCTCAAAAGCGGTGAATATGGCTAAGATGATGAATATACCGATAGTCGGTATGGTGGAGAACTTCAGTTACTTTGAATGCCCCGACTGCGGCAAAAAGCATTATATCTTCGGCAAAGGCGGGACGGATGCGGCGGCGGTCGAATTCGGCCTTCCCGTGCTTGCAAGACTTCCGCTCGACCCCGGATCCGCGGAGCTTTGCGATATGGGAAAAATAGAGGACTGCGACAGCAGCGTCATCTCCGGCGCAGTGGATCTTATAGAGCAGGCATGAGAGCCGCGGGGATCATATCCTTATGCCTTGCCGTCCTTCTCTGCTTTTCATCCTGCGGCATTATCGTCATAAACAACATAGACGGTAAAAAGACGGAAACGTCGGCTCCCGCCGACACGGAGACCGCGGAGGAAACAGGCGACGTTAAGGAGATAGATATAGACAAAAAAACGTCCGACGAAATGAAAGCGGAGGCGAAAAGCGCGCTTGACGGGCTTGACACGATAAAGCACCTCGGTCTGAGGATACTGATAGCCGCGGTTGACGACACGTTTTACGGCGGAGACGGAAGCGCCACGCTCCTGAGCTCAGACAGGGTAGAGAGAGTGAAGAACACTGAGGAAAAGCTTGACGCAAGCCTTCACGTCGTCACATACACGGACGAGGAGCTCGTTCAGAAGCTGACCGACGCTGTGAGCAAGGGAGAATATTTTGCGGACGTTCTCGCCGTGCCTCAGCGTCTTGTCGGCGCGCTTGCAAGCGAAGGTCTTATAAAAAGCCTGCGCACCGTTGCGGGAATGGATCTTAAAGCGGACTATTTCTGCAAGGACGCGACGGAGGCTTTTTCCGCGGGTCATTCGCTTTACGCTCTGTCCGGAGAGGGCTGCTTCGAGCCGGAAAAGCTTTACTCTGTGTATTTCAACCGCGAGCTTGCAAAATCTCTCGGTTACGATATGTATTCTCTCGTTTCGAGCGGCGAATGGACGCTTGAAAAATACGCGGAATGCGCCGCGGCGGCAAAAGCGGCGGGAAAGCTCTCCGCGGCTCTTCCCGCAAAAAACAACTATAAGAGGATGCTGTTTACGGGCTCCGGTATGGATTTCACGTCGAACGGAACGGACAAAACGCCCGCCGCAAACACGTTTTCCGACGCTTACAAAGAGACCGTCGGGCTTCTGGCGGCGCTTGACGACGCGGCGATGACCGGCGCTCAGGACAAATTCTTATCCGGTGACGCGCTGTTTTATATAGACACCGTCTCCTCCGCCGCAAATATGGCTTCCTCGGAGCTCGTCTGGGGTATGCTCCCGTTCCCGAAATACAGCAGGGAAGCGGAGTATATGACGTATACGTCGCCCGACGCCGTGGTATTCTGCATACCCGTAGGCGCGGCGGATGAAAAATCCTCCGGCGATCTGATAGAGGCGTTATGCGCCGCGTCAAAGTCGTATATAAAATACGATTATATCTATTACAGTATGCTTAACGTCCTGCGCGACAACGGCTCCGTCAACAGCCTGAATATCATAATAAACAATCCGAATTACGATTTCGTCACGGCGGCGCGGTCGGGTTATCCCACGCTTTACGCAAATACCGCCGGAGCGTTCGACGAGCTTGTCTCGGGCTCGCTTTCGTTTGACGAGTATAAAGAAAAGGAAACCGAGGTTGCGGAATATCTCGCAAAGTGGTTTCCCATAACGAATAAATGATCTTTACACGGGCAAAAAGCGGTCAGACTCTTCCGTTAAGAAACGCCGTCGCGCGCTCTATCGCGTCCTTTGAATTATACCACGGCTCGTCAGTATAGCGGTAATCGAACTTTTTGCAGAACCACGATACGTCCTCGCAAAGCGTATCCATATATTCGTTTTCGATTTTTGACACGGCTTTGTAAAAATCCTCGTAATCCTTTTTCTGCATATCGCGCTTCGCGTATTCTATAAAGCGGCGGTAATGAGGCAGGCAGAAAAACGGCTGGTCCGCTGTCTTTCTTCTGAAATCCTCCTCCGTGCTCCATAAATACACGGCGCACTCAAACATTTTGTCTATGTGGAAATCGATCTTTCCGCAGACGTAGCACGACTGCTCAAGCTTTTTCAGGTCCTCGCACGCGGCGTTCCCCTTGCCCTTTATCATGGGCAGAAGACCCTTTGCGGCGACCTTTTTGCGCACCTCGTCAAGGTGGCTTTCGAGCATAAGCGCGATACCGAGACGGTTTTTCATCAGAAGCATCATATCGTAATGCTTCTTGCAGAAGCCCAGCTCGTTCGTTTTTATCCTTATATCGGGCTCCATCATCGACGCGCCGGTTATCAGATCGAGCTCGTTTTTCTGCAGCGTCTCCTGCATCGTGCAGAACGGACAGCCGCACGCTTTGTCGGCCTGCGACTTTTCAAAAGCCGTATTTACGGGAATGGTGTATATCTGTTCTCTCATCATCCTTATCTCCTTTTCTCCATAATACCAAAAAAATAAGGAAAAATCAAGTGTTATGAACAATATTCTTTGCATAAAAAGACCGCCGCACTTCGATCTTGACAAGATTTTTGACTGCGGACAGTCCTTCCGCTTTGAAAAAGGCGCGGACAACGTATGGGAAGGCGTCGCGTACGGCAGAGTTCTGCGCATATCGCAGGACAAAGAAAACGTGTATCTGAACCGAAGCAAAGAAGAATTTGACGGGATCTGGCGCGAGTATCTCGGGCTCGATCTCGATTACGACGAGGTCAACGCCGATATAATGAAGCATTTTGAGCCGGGCGTCATGGAGGCGGCTATCGCGGCGGGCGACGGCATAAGGATACTTAAGCAGGAGCCGTGGGAGACGCTCTGCAGCTTCATAATCTCGCAAAACAACAACATACCGAGGATAAAAGCGCTCATTTCCGCCGTCTGCCGCTCCTACGGCGAAAAATTCGAATACGACGGAAAAGAATATTACGCGTTCCCGACGCCAGAGGCGCTTTTAGCGGCGGGCGAGGAAGGCTTGAAGGCGCTTAAAACCGGCTTCCGCGCGGGGTATCTGATATCCGCGGCGGAGCACTGCGCGGGTGGTATGGATCTTTATAAGATAAGAGACGAATATACATACGAGCAGGGAATGGAGGAGCTTTGCACGATAAAAGGCGTGGGACCGAAG
>CACZOH010000030.1 GCA_902782785.1 uncultured Ruminococcus sp.
AATTATATTGCTTAATACCATTTCTCCCGTACGGTTACGGATGGAATTCATTTGCTGAACGTAGTCAAGTTGATCGCGTCATTTGAATGCCTCGTAAATGTTATCGTCATTTTCCGTTTGCAGTAACCTCCGAATTGGTTTTTGATTTCACTACGATCCATCCGCACCAAACCCGTAAACAAACCGCGAGGGACACCTGCTCTATCGCAAGTGTCCCTCGGGCGAGTTTTTTTTACGCTCTTTTTTCATCCGTTAACGGCTTGTCCCAGTATATCAGACCGCCGACACGTTTTGCAAGCGCGTCCGCGGTTTCCATAAGAGATTTTAAGTACGCTTCTTCCCTTTTCTTTGAGCGCCGTCCTTTGCCTGAATATACGGTTTCCGAATAACAGGCGTCGTATGATATTGCAAAATCCTCCTCGTTCCTGTGCGGGAAAAAGCTTACGGAGATTTCATATTCTATCATACCGTTGTTCGTTTCGGCAGTCAGCTTTACCGATACGCCGTGTCTTTCCGTGTGGTAGTATAAATAACCCTTATAATACCTTTGATATACGTCTGTCGTTTTCATAACTTCTCAATAAACCTTATTATTCGTTCAATGCGGCGCCGTTTTCTTTTTCCATTATATATCTTGTCCCAAGGTCCTTTACGGGCTTGAAGCCGTGTTTTATATACATATTGAGTGCGACCGTGTTCTTTTTGAATACGTACAGATATACTGTCTTGTCGACATCGGATAAGCATTTTTCAAGCACGTACGTTCCTATACCCTGACCTCTTTTGTCTTCCGATATATAAAAATCGTCAAGCTCATATTTTTCGCCGTCGGGACGGAAACAAAAATAGCCGCAAAGCTCGCCGTCTTTATATATCCGCGTATACTCAGATATAGTCTTTTCTATCTTTCTTTTTACCCAGTCCATTGCCTTTTCGTAGTCGAAAGACGATATATCTTCGTATTTGTCAACGGTTTCTTTGCAAAATCCGTATATTACGGGCGCGTCCGACGGCAGCGCCCTGCCGAATGTGATCCCTTTCATTTTTCGATCCTCATTTATTCAGATTATTGTAGTATATTATCTCATCCGGCATTCTGTAGCCAAGCTCTTCTCTCGCTATTTTGATAATGTATTCGTCGTCGAACTCGGCGTTTACGTCTTCAAGCAATTTTTCAAGCTCAAGCTGTTCCTTCTCGACCTCGGCTTTCAGCCTGTCGCGCTTTTTCGTAAGATCGTTATACCGCAAGCTTAAAGACATGACACCTATCACGAATATGAGCGACAAGAGCGCCAGGCTTATTTTGACGAATACGGAAGACTGCGATTTCATTTTTACCTCCGGACGAAGGACGTCCTTATTTTACTTATAATATATAATTTTACCTTTTTATTCTCTCTGATGCCGTAAAGCGGACGCAGCAGATTTTTTATGCCTTTATATATAAATACAGATAAGGCGTGTACAGGCAGTGCGGCGGCTGCCGACGCTTTGAGAAGAAGCCTGCCGAGCGATATGTGATACAACGCCGTTCCCGCAAACGAGGACGCTATCATAAAATACCGGATCACTCCCTCGTTTGCCGCGTATATGAATAAAACTACTGCGGCTGTATATACGACCGACTGCGATATATCTGAAACCATGTTGTAAACAAACGGAAAGACGCGCTTTTTGCCGCGCAGTATAAAAACCTGCTTAACGATCTCAAAGGGAAACCTTATCAGCCCGAAGAGCAAACCGAGAACGGCTCCCAAAGCAAGCGAATACAGAAGCAGAAGTCCCTGTCTCTCCGGTGAGGTAAACACGGCATCCATTATCTTTTGCCGAACATACGCTTAAGCCACCCGTCCTCGCTTCCGGCTGTCTTTGACGGGTAAAAGGCTGCGTTGATGCTTCCTGTCACAACTATTATGCCGTTTTCTCTGTCAAAGCTATCTATTACAAGATTTACGCCCGCTACCGCAAGACAACCGAGCTCCGTCGATATGACGGCTTCGTTTTCATTGAAGCCGATTATTCCCGAAGCGCCCGTTATCTCCGCTCTTTTTCTGTTTGTTATTTTTATTTCGCTTTCGTTCTGCATACGTATCATACCTTTTTTTTTATTTTATGATATGATACGTTTTTTCCGTTTATTACTCCAATACAGTATACATTTCCGAAGCGTCTGCTTTTGATACGTTATCGGAAACGTTTTTTATCTCGAATTTCAGTGTGCGCGAGCCGAAGCCGATCTCCACGATATCTCCGACCTTGACTTCATATGAAGCCTTTGCGACGCGTCCGTTGACTGTCACGTGCGCGGCGTCGCACGCCTCGTTCGCTACCGTTCTTCTTTTTATAATTCTCGATACCTTTAAAAATTTATCCAACCTCATATATTTTTTCCTCTGTTTTCTTATAAAGCGCTTCTTCAGCGTTGATACCAGCCCGATCGGCGGCGGCGCAAACGGTGAAAAGCAGCTCTCCAAGCGTGTCGATATCGGATCTGTCCGTAAAATCCTTTAATCTTGCCTTAAGCGTTTTATTGTCACATACAACTGCGTGATCTGCTTTTCTCATTTTTTTAGCCGACTTCTGCGCTCTGTAAAGCGAAGGCAGGGCGCGGCTTATACCCGAAAGCTCCTCTTTTTCCGTCTTCTGACCTTTTGTTTCTTTTTTTATCTCGTTCCAGTTCTGCAAGACCTGCTCCGGCGTTTTTACGTCTTTGTATTTTTCCTCCGTTGAAAAGACGTGAGGGTGTCTGATTATCAGCTTTTTGCACAAGTCCGTTATAACGTCGTCGACCGTAAAATCGCCGTTTTCTTCGCTTATATCCGAATGAAAAACGACCTGCAGAAGCACGTCTCCGAGCTCCTCGCGAAGTATCACGGGATCATCTTTGTCAATACCCTCGATCGCCTCGTACGCCTCCTCAAGAAAATCGTTTCTTATGGATTGATGCGTTTGCTCTATATCCCACGGACAGCCGCCCGGAGAGCGCAGGATGCGCATTATCTTTCTTAAATCGTTAAAGTCGTACTTCTCTTTTCTTTCAAATTCCACCATTTTGTTTATCCTCTGTTATATACTTTTTTTAAGATACAGATACTCGGAAATCCTAATGTATTTTGATACTTTTATTGCAAAAAGATATACCGAGCAGGTCATAATGACCGTCAATAAGGTCGATACCGTTTCCGTAAAGTAAATCACGGTAATTGAGTTTATTATATACGCTGATACGCCGCAGAGCGACGCGCAGAACGCAGGCTTTACCGCTTTTGCGAAATATGGCTTAATACCGCATTTTTTCTCAGATAAAACCGTATTAATAATAACGGCGGTGAGATAGCAAAGACACGTTCCGACAGGCACGGCGAGTCTGCCTATAAAATCGATCCGGAAAAGCAGAAGAACGGATAAAAGCTTTACCGATACGCCGCATATCATGGAATAAAGAGGATAAGACGGTTTGCCGCACGATTGAAGCACGGTATCGGAAACGGCGAGCAATGCGCAAAGCACGACGGACGGAGAAAGAACGGTCAGCATCGGCGCGGCCAGCGCGGACGACTGCGCCGGAAACACCACGTTCAAAGCCTGATACGATAAAACCCCCATTCCCACGGCGCAGGGCATGGAAATGAACAGCGCATATTTGTACGCTTTTGATACAAGCCCGTTCAACGCATCCGTGTTGTTTTTTGCGTAATATGCGGACAGGGCGGGCAGTACGGCGCTCGTCAGCGGATATATGAATATCATCGGCAGATTAGCGTACGATAAACAAAGCGTCGTATAATTCCCGAATATCGCCGCCGCCTGAGCCTCCGTGTAACCGGACGCGATGAGACGCGACGGGACGATGAACACGTCCGTCAGAGCGGAAAGATTCATAACGGATGATGAAAGCGTAACGGGAAGCGCGGTCTTCAGAACGTCGGGCAGGACTTTTTCTTTACAGCTCTGTTTCTTATCCGTTCTTTTGTAAAAAAGCTTTACCGTTATGCAGAACACAGCCGATAAAAACGAGCCGCAGCTTATTCCGAACACGGCGTAAGCCGCCGTTATGAAAAGCCCGTTCCCGCAGCCCGATGAAAAGGCGGCGAACAAAACGCCGAAAACCGCTTTACCAACGCCCTCAAGCGTCTGCGATACCGCAGTTACCCACATTATCCCGTGTCCCTGATAATAACCTCTTACGGCGGCTGACACGCAGGATAAGAATACTGAAGGCGCTATTGCGGAAATGCAGATATACGCGTTATCTATCCCGGACGCCGCCGCTATCCCCTTGGAAAAAACGATCATCACAAGCGAGAAAAAGGCGCCTAACGATGAAAACGCTATAAACGATACGCGGAAAATACGCGCGCATTTGCCCTGATCGTTATACGCTTTCGCTTTTGCCACGCATATCGATACGGCGACCGGAAGCCCCGCAGTGCATATGAGATAGAACCACGTGTAAATGTTATACGCTATATTGAAATAGCCCATCCCGGTATCGCCTATTATATTCTGTACGGGGATCTTATATATCACTCCGGCGATCTTTACGATTATATTCGCCGCAAAAAGCACCGCGGCGCCCGAAAAAACGGAATACTTTTTCATTTTGTCACCTCTTTTACAAAATTCTATTCGGTGACAAAACGTAATATGTTTCAGCCGTAAAACGACAAAGCCGTATCCCGCAGTTTTTTGAATTCTTCTTCTCTGTTCTTTGCTAAATACTCATACGGATATTTCGGATTGAAAACGCGCTGTATCTTCTCCCCGCCGTCGCGCGTAAGCTTTGTTACGGCGCCCGCGCCCACGGCAAAAATGGTATGTACCTCCTCCATCATAAGGATGTTGTAGATGCATTCCGTTCCCTTTTTGCAAAAGCCCACGTTTTCAAGATTTCCCGCGGAGTTTTTCTGTCTGTACATATAATACGGTATATAATCGGCGTTCTTTGTTATGATCTGCGTATAGTCAACGCATTTTGCAAGATCTCTGTAATCCTCTGTAAACAGCTCGCCGCCCTCGGTAGTGAGAACCGAGCTTTTCTTTGCGGCAAGCGTGTGCGCCGTTATATTGTCAGGTGAAAGCTCCACTATTTTTTCTATGGTTTGGGAGTAAATACTGAAATTATCTCCCGGCAGACCTATGATCAAGTCTGTGTTTATGTGCGGGATACCGGATTGTACCGCCATATCGTACGCCTTGTAAAACTGCTTTGTCGTATGCATTCTCCCGACGTTTTGAAGTACCTGATCGCATAACGACTGCGGATTTACGGAAACTCGCGTTACGTTGTGATCCTTACAGATCTTAAGCTTTTCTTTCGTTATCGTGTCGGCTCTGCCCGCTTCTACGGTATATTCACGAAGAAGCTCCGTATCGAAATACATATCGATACAGGATAAAAGATCAGACAACTGCGCCTCGTCAAGCGTCGTTGGCGTACCGCCGCCGATATATACGGTAACGACGTTATAACCGCGTTCCTTTATAAGCGACGAAAGAAGTTTTATCTCCTCTTTCATCGCGGTGAGATAATCCGGTATAAGAGATAAAAGCTTTTTCGTCGTATAGCTCACAAACGAGCAATATGCGCATCTTGTGGGGCAGAACGGTATGGAAATATATAAGGAGCAATCCTTTTCCGTATAGTTTTTGATCACTTTTGATTCATATCTTGCTATATCCGTCGCCAGAATTGCCTTTTTGGGATATAACAGATAATCGGAACGCAGGGATTTTACAGTCTGCTCTTTCGTCATTCCCGCGTTTATCCTGTCAAAGGCGAGCTTTGTAGGGCGAACGCCGGTCAGTATCCCCCACGGAGGATTGTATTTACAGAACTCGGACGCGGCGGAAAAAAGCGCCTTGCTTGCGGCAATGCTTTTCGTATTCTGTTTGGGTACGTTCTCCGTAAAATCCTCAGAATAGTATTTGAGCACCGTACGTTCGCCCATTGTGAGCGACGCTTCCGCGTAAGCCGTCTTCTCGCTTGACGATACCTTGACTATCGCGACAGGAGTATCTGCGTTTATCGTTTCCGTATTTGAAAATTTAGCGCGCGGAAAAAAAAGCATACATACCGTCTGCAGATAATAACTGTTTATGTCTCCCTCTGTTATAAGCTTCATATCATTACTTTTTCTTTTTCAGATCATTTGTGTCGAGCGTTATCGTAAACGGTCCGTCGTTTATCAGCTCGACCGTCATATGCTCGCCGAAAACGCCTGTTTCCGTGGCAGGCACGTACTGTTTTATATCGGCGACAAATCTGTCAAAATACTCCTTTGCTTTATCGGGCGAGGCGGCGGCAAAAAAATCGGGACGGTTGCCGTGTACGCAGTTCGCGGCAAGAGTGAACTGCGATATGACAAGCAATTCTCCTCCTACGTCGGACAGACTTCTGTTTATCTTACCGTTTTCATCCTCAAAAATCCTCAGCTTAGCCGTCTTGGCGGAAAGCGTTTTGATATCCTCTTCCGTATCCTCGTTCATAACGCATAATAAAACGAGAAAACCGGGTCCGCACTTTCCCGCAACCGCTCCGTTTACCGTGACGGAGGCTTTTTTTACTCTTTGTATAACGGCTCTCATATCAGTTTCTGCTAACCTCCTCTACCGAACGGATGGAGCGCAGACGCGACATAATGGCGTCAAGATGCGAGGTGTTGCTGCAGGCGACCGTAACGTATACGACAGTTTCGTTTCCCGGATTCTGCTGCATATTCATTCCGAGAAGATTTACACGCATATCCGCAAGCGACGACGTTATATCCGCGATCACCGTGATGGACGTGCGGCAGATCACGCGCAGCTGAGCCTCGAAGCCCGACGTTGACGGATATACCGTTTCTCTGTCCCATACTGCGGAAACGAGCCTTGACCTGCTCTCGTCGTTATCCTGGAGCGCAAGCACGTTTTTGCAGTCGCAGCGGTGTATCGACACGCCGAAGCCTTTTGTTACAAAACCGATTATATTGTCGCCGGGGATGGGACTGCAGCATTTTGCGAATTTTACGGTAACACCGTCTATACCGTCTATAATAACGCCGTTTTCGCTCTTTTTGTGCCTTGCCTTGTTCTGCTCCGTTATCTCGTCGACTGACTGCGGTTTTATCTGCTGCAGATCGGGTCTTATCAGCTTGTCGAACTCGTCGCGCAGCTTGCCCGATATCTTCGATACGGTAAGTCCGCCGTAGCCGATGGCGTTGTAAACGTCCTCGACTTCGCTTATACCTATGCGTTTGGCGACGTTTCCGACTATCTCGTTCCTCTGCGCCTCGGTGTACGCCGTACCGTATTTTCTTAATTCTCTGTCTATTTCCGATTTGCCGACCGCGATGTTTTCCGGCTTCTGCTCTTTTTTGAACCACTGGCGGATCTTGTTTCTCGCCATGCTCGTTTTGACTATATTCAGCCAGTCGCGGCTCGGTCCTTTGGAAGACTGCGTTGTAAGTATCTCAACGATCTCACCGGAAACAAGCACGTGATCTATCGGTACTATCATGCCGTTGACCTTTGCGCCGACCATCTTGTTTCCGACTTCGGAGTGTATTGCGTAAGCAAAATCTATGACCGTGGAGCCCTGCGGGAGCGAGCGCACCTCGCCTTTAGGCGTAAACGTAAAGACCTCCTCCTGGAAAATGTCGATCTTCAGGGCGTTCAGAAACTCATCGGGATCGCGCGTGTCCTTACCTTCCTCGACAAGCTCGGATATCCAGCGCAGGCGCTGATCCATTTCGTCGTTTGCCGTCGCTCCCGTCTTGTATTTCCAGTTCGCCGCTATACCGTATTCGGCGACGTGGTGCATCTCATAAGTTCTTATCTGGACCTCAAACGGAATACCGTCGCGCCCGATGACCGTAGTGTGAAGCGACCTGTAGCCGTTCGGCTTGGGCGTTGATATATAATCCTTGAAACGGCCGGGCATGGAATTGAACATCTCATGTATAAAGCCGAGCGCGGTATAGCAGTCAAGCTCCGTTTCGACAATAACCCTTATGGCATAAAAGTCGTATATCTCGTCGAAGCTCTTGTTTCCGCGGTACATCTTTTTATATATGCTGTAAACGGACTTGACTCTGCCCTCAAGCGTGAATTTCATCCCGTTTTCTTCAAGCTTTTTGCGTATCTTTTCCTTTGCGCGCTCAAGGAAGTCCTTGTTCTGACCGTAACGCTTTTTTATGTCGTTTTCAACTTCCTCGTATCCTATCGCGTCAAGATACTGCAAAGACAGCTTTTCAAGCTCCTGTTTGATCTTCTGCATACCGAGCCTGTGAGCGAGAGGCGCGTAAACGTACATCGTTTCAAGCGCTATCGTTCTTCTCTTTTCCTCGGGCTTTGCCATAAGCGTGCGCATATTGTGAAGTCTGTCGCAGAGCTTTATGAACGTGACTCGCACGTCCTTTGACATTGCAAGAAACATTTTGCGCAGGTTTTCTATATGAGCTTCCTCTTTGTCTTCAAACTGAAACGCCGCAAGCTTTGTCAGACCGTCGACGAGCTCCGCTACGTCCGCGCCGAATTTCTTCTGAATTATGGAAAGGTTCGTTTTATCGGCGCAGTCCTCCACCGTGTCGTGCAAAAGCGCAGCGCATACGGAGTCCGTGTCAAGCTCAAGCTCCGCGACGATAGTCGCTACCGCTATCGGATGCATTATGTATTTTTCGCCGCTTAAACGGAACTGTCCGTCGTGGCATTCATCCGCGTATTCAAAAGCGCGTTTGATCTTTTCAAAATCGTAATGCTTTCCCGTATTTATGAGTATGGTAAAAAGACCTCTCGCCTCGGCGGGATAATTGTTTATATCCGTGTAATCCGTTATTACGTTTTCGGTTTCGTTCATTTTATACCTCAGATCAGTTAAGTCCGTTAAGCGATGAAAACAGCTTTGACGACGTAAGAGGTTTTTTCTCCGGCGCGTCGGCAAGCGATATTTCAAACGATATGCCGTCGTTATCGGCGACCTTTATAAAACCGAGCTCCGAGAAGATATCGAGTATGAGTCTGAATTTGATGTATCCTATACCCTTTATCTCTGTTTTCAGGAACTTGTTTGCGTTGAGCGGCTTATTCAAATATTTTTCAAGATGCTTTTTAAGCTGTCTGAATACAGCCGCGCAGTCGTCGCGCGAGGGGATATGCTCGCTCTGCGGCAGGATCACGTCGTCCTTAATATATTCATATACGTTTATTTCATCTTCATACGCACTGTAAACGCTGTCGGAATAACGTATATCGCGTATAAATATCTGTGCGAAAACGGCGCCGCGGAATTCGTTTTCAGACAAATTGAAGAGTATATCCACGGTATCCGTCGGCAGAAAATCAAGCTCATCCGTCTGCATATTGAAATACATACCCTGCAAAGCCGCTCCGTTCAGAGAAAAACCAACGCGCGTGTGCTTTCCGTTTTTAACGGGGATGATCTCCGTTATTTTCAGGTCGCGCATCATAAATACGGGCGTCGGGTTGCCCTCTCCGAAGGGCTCGAGCTTTGATATATCGTCAGTCAGAGCCGTGGTTATATCCTCCGGCAAAAGCTCCGCGTCCGCATAAACGCAGGGGGTAAGCATATCGTCGCTTATATGCGCTTTTGCGTATTCGCATATTTCTTTTTTGAAAGCATCGAATTCCGAACTTGAAAGCGACAGTCCGGCCGCGTTTTTGTGACCTCCGAATTTGATCAGATGATCGGAGCAGGCGGTTATTGCGGCGAGCAGATCGAAGCCCTCTATGCTTCTGCCGGAGCCCTTTCCGTCGTTATCGCTGCCGTCAAACGAGATAAGTATGCTCGGCAAATGATATTTTTCCGTTATACGTGAGGATACGATGCCGACTACGCCGTGATGCCATGAATCGCCGCGCAGGACTATCATTCTGTCCTTTTCGGGATCGAACTGCGTACGTATCAGCGTTTCCGCTTCACTTGTTATTTCAAGCTCCTTGGCCTGTCTTTCCTTGTTTTGCTCGCATAGCCAGGCGGCGAGGTTCTCCGCCTCTTCGTCGGAATCGGTAAGAAACAGCTTGACCGCCTGAGGCGCGGAACCGAGTCTTCCCGCCGCGTTTATCCTCGGAGCAAGTATGAAGCCGACGCTTGTGGAATTGAGCTTTTTTGAATTATCTTCACATACAAGCTCCGTTGCGCGCAAAAGCGCGGCAAGACCTTTGTTTTTGGTCTTTTTCATTTTGTTGAGTCCGTATGCCGTTATAAGTCTGTTTTCGTTCATAACCGGCATTACGTCTGCTATTGTACCGAGCGCGGTTATATCTCCGTATTTTTTATAGCAGTCGCGTACCGCGTCAAATATTATTTCTCTGTCCTCGGCAGAATATTCAAACTGTCCCGTTGCGGTATAGCAATAATACGCGCATATCAGTTTGAAAGCGACGCCTACGCCGGCAAGGTCGGAAAAAGGGTATTTGCTGTCCGGTCTTTTCGGATCGATGACGGCGACCGCGTCCGGAAGCTCCGGTCTGCATTCGTGATGGTCTGTTATTATAACGTCCATTCCGAGCTTTGACGCAAGCTTTACCTCCTCCACTGCGGTTATGCCGGTATCGACGGTGACTATGAGGTCGATACCTTTTTCGGAAAACGATCTTACGGCGTCCCCGTTCAAGCCGTAGCCCTCTGTCAGTCTGCTCGGTATGTGGTATGAAACGTCAAATCCGAGCTCGCGGAAGAACAGAACGAGTATGCTCGTACCCGTTATACCGTCAGCATCGTAATCGCCGTATACCATTATTTTTTCATTATCACGCTCCGCTTTTTCTATGCGCAGTACGGCTTCCTTCATATCGGGAAGCAAAAACGGATCGTGCATCGCCGCATTTTCTTTATTTATGAAACTGACGGCGCTTTTTTTGTCCGTACAGCCGCGCTCAGCAAGAAGAGCCGCGGTCGCAGGTAAAACGGAAAGAGCTTCTTTTATCTCCTCCGCCGTGCTCGCGTCGTATTCCTTTAATTTCCAAATCTTTCTTCGTATCATATATGTAACTGCTTTCGCTTTATTTATCCGGTTTGAATCTTGACATTATTTTGCATGCCGTATTGATTCCGTCGGCTGCTGCGCTCGTTATCCCTCCCGCGTATCCTGCGCCTTCACCGCACGGGTATAACGACGGAATACTGTCGGAGAAGTATTCTCCGTTTCTCAATATTCGCAATGGAGAGGATGTCCTCGTTTCAGGTGCGGTCAATACCGCCGCTTTGTCCGCAAAGCCTTTTATTTTTTTATCGAATTCATAAAGTCCCTTTTTCAAAAAATCCGTAATAAACGACGGGAATACGTTATTTATCTCCGCTGTTATAACGGACGGTTTGAACGTCGGGACGATTTTTGTTATTTCGTTTTTTCCGCCGTACAAAAAACTGTCAAGTGTCTGTACCGGCGCGCTGAATCTGCCCGATATGCTGAACGCTGCGCGCTCTATGCTTCTTTGAAAATCAATACCCGACAGAAGATCTGCGGGCAGGTCCTCCGGCAAAACGGAAACGGCTATGGCGCTGTTTGCGTTTTTTCCGTCTCTTTTGCTGCAGCTCATACCGTTCGTAACTATACCGTCGCGCTCGGTCGAAGCGCAGATCACACTGCCGCCCGGGCACATACAGAAGCTGTAAACGCCTCGTCCGTTTTCTCTGAAGCTGAGATTGTATTCTGCGTGCGGAAGAAATTCGCGGTATTTTTCAAGTCCCTCACCGTACATCGCCGCGTCTATATCGCTTTGAAGATGCTCTATCCTGCAGCCGACGGAAAACGGCTTTTTCTCCATTTTCACACGTTCCGAATAAAGCATTTTATAAGTATCCCTTGCGCTGTGTCCCGCTGCGAGCACCGCGGCGTCGTAATACTCCTCGCCGTCCGCAGTTCTGATCGAGATACCTTTTAAGCTTTCGCTTATTTTTTCGACTTTACTCTCAAATCTGATCTGTACGCCGCGGCTTAAAAGATGATCCGTAACGTTTGATATGACGGTCTGCAGTATATCCGTTCCGATATGAGGACGCGCGTCCGTCAGTATGTTTTCGGGTGCGCCGAAACCGGCAAGACGTTTAAGGACGAGGCTGCACGCGGGATCGTTTATACGGGTTATCAGCTTTCCGTCGGAAAAAGTACCCGCGCCGCCCGCGCCGAACTGCACGTTGCTTTCAGTGTCCAGTATCCCGTCCGCTTTGAATTTTTCTATATCCGCGGCTCGTTCCGATACGCTTTTTCCGCGCTCGTATATCACCGTGCCGTAACCGTTCTCGGCAAGCATCAGCGCAGCGAAAATACCCGCGGGACCAAAGCCTATGACGGCGATTTTTCCGTGTCTCTGCTCTTTTCCGTACGTTACGTTTATATCGGGCTCAAAAAGCTTTTCCGCGCCCGCTTTATATATCGCCCTGTCGGATGCGCCGATACATTCGGCAGTCACGGAATAGACGAATTTGATATCGTTTTTCTTTCTGCCGTCAACGGACACGCGGCAGATTTTTGCGTTATATGCGCTTATCCCCGCCGCTTTGAGCTTTTTCAGTGCCGCCTGCTCCGCTTCTTTTTCCGGAGCGTCCGGCGGAAGCGCTATCTGCCTTAATATCAGCTTCATCCGATTATCGTCATATTGACGGAATACGAGCCTAACGCGTATATCATGGTCGAGCTTGAGGAATTGTTTATCTCTATCTGTGCGGGAACGGTAACGCTGCCCATGATATTACTGTAATTCTTCATATCGAGCACGACGGTCACGTCGTCCGCGTCAAAATAAGAGAAATACTCTCCTATGGTTCCGCGCAGCGTCACGTTAACCGTATCCGTTGAGAAATTGTACGTTCTTGCGTTGTCTGCGTTGTCAAGTCTGATGTTCTTTACCGCGAGTGTTTTTACCGAAGTGTTTTTATGCTTGATGTTAACCACAACGTTTTCCGTGCTGTCTGAAGCTGTTATGCCGTTAGGCAGATCGAGGCTGTATACTATTTTGCCGTCGCCCATTATTTCCGTCTCGTCTATTGTCGCCACGGTCACGTAATCTATGTCGTCTATGACCTCGGACGCGCCCTTGATGCGTATCTCCGACGGCTCAAGCGTCAGCTCCACGGTGTTTTCATTATAATATCCGTGTTTATAATCAAATCTGAGCGGGACGGTCTTGTTTTTGTGGACCTCTATCCTCACCAAAACATCGGATACGGAGCAGGTCACGTAAGGATTTGAATAGACCTTGCCGTCGTAGTCGTAAAGAATAACGGAGCCTGACGCTGTCATCGACGTGTCTATATATCCCGGTTCTATCGTTACCTGAGCCTCTTTTATTTTATTCAGCTCATCCGATGGACCCTTTACCGTTACGGTCGATAATTCCGGCGTTGATTTTTCAAGCGAACAGTCGTTGTCGACCGTATAATTGCGCAGATTTATCTTTATGGGAAGCGGCTTTGACGTGGTATTGTCAAGATATATGGTCACGGTCTCCGGGTATTTTTCTGAAAGCGTCATACCGCTCGGCAGATTTACGCTTACGGGGAGCGTATGAGTTCCCGGTTCAACGCATCCGGAAGCGTCAACGTAAGCCTTGACGTCAGCCGCCGTGACGGACTGTATATCCGTGCGTTTGCCCTTCACCTTTATATCTATCGTGTGATCGAGACCCGATATGACAGAAAGTCCCGTCGGTATATTCTCTATCGAAACGGCTACGGACGATATATTACTCTCGTACACCGGGCTGTTTGCGCTGATGGCGTAAAGCCAGATAATGAACGCCAGAACGACGGACGTTATTATTGCGGCTATATCGAGACCCTTTGATTTTTTAACGGTATATTCTCCGTTCTGCATAACGTAGGTATTTTCTTTTTTCATTTTGTTTCACCTCCGTTATTTCCGTTTGTTTTTTTGTGATTCTTAATTGATTTCGGCTCGTTTACAAGCAGGGCGTATAACTGGTTTTTAAGCGAGGTATAATCGAAATTGCGTTTGAGCTCGCCGTCAAGCGCAAGCGAGATCGTACCCGTTTCCTCGCTTACGACGATGGTTATCGCGTCGCTGTTCTCGCTCATACCGATCGCGGCGCGGTGGCGCGTGCCGAGATCCTTGAAAATATCGTTTTTCTGAGAAAGCGGCAGAAAACAGCCGACCGCGGAGATCTTGTTCTCCGATATTATCATAGCGCCGTCGTGAAGCGGAGCTTTATTGAAAAATATGTTTTTTATAAGCGAAGCGTTCGGGTCGGCGGTCAGTACCGTTCCTGTTTTTTCGATATCTCCGAGCTTCGTCAATCTTTCGATAACTATAAGACAACCCGTTTTCGTAGTCGCCATATCGGAGACGGCCTCGCACACGTTCGATATCATAGCCGTGGTTTCCGCGGTACTCTTGCCCTCGGAAATGTTTTTAAAGCCCTTGAGCGGCTGCGCGCCTATTTTTTCGAGCAGGGCGCGAAGCTCCGGCTGGAACAGTATGACGAGAGCGATCAGACCGATCTGGAACACGTTCGACAGCAAAAAACCGAGCGCGTACATATGTACGAGATCGCTTATGATGAAAACGAGAAGCAGTATTGCTATACCTATGGCAAGCTTGCCCGCCCGTCTCGTTTTGATGAATTTATACGCATAGTAAATAAGTATCGCGACGATGATGATATCGACGACGTCTATAATCCTTATCGTTTTGAGAAGCGACCACAGACTTGCAAACTGCTGCGCTATAGTGTTGAAAAACTGACTCATACGCCACTCCGTTGTTGTTTTTTATACGGTTATAATTTTCCTATGTATCATAATATCACAAATGAGATTTTATTTCAATACAGAATACTGAATATTTTATATTATTTTTTTGACTTTAATAAATTTGTATGTAACGTATATTATTAAATAAAAATATTTTTGAAATTTTATAAAAAACAACTTGCAATTTTTTTCAATTTGTGTTATGATAGTAAAAATGATGCTTTCCGAGGTCGTTTATGGGAGAATATAACGTTAAAGGTCTTTTATCAAACGCGACTGTGACCGTAGGTCATTTCGGCAGCGGAAAGACGAATATCTCCGTTAATCTGGCGGAGCTTTGCAGCTTCAACAGCGATACTTATCTTATCGACTACGATAACGTAAATCCGTATTTCCGCGCAAAGGACGCGGAGGAATACTTAAAGCATTACGGCGTTTTTGTCATATCGTCGGATTTTGCAAACACCAACGTCGACATTCCGTCCGTATCCCCGCTCGTCTTCTCCGCTCTCAACGCCGCAAAAAACGGCGCAAAGATCATTTTTGACGTGGGAGGCGATATGACCGGAGCGGTATCTCTCGGTTATCTTCACAAAAAGCTTGAAGAGCAAAGACCCGACGTGCTTTACGTTTTCAACGCCTACCGTCCCATAACGGATACGCCCGAAAAAGCGTTTGAGATACTGAAAGAAATAGAAAACAGCTGTAATTTCGGCGTCACGGCGCTTATCAACAACAGCAACATAGGTGCGGAAACCACCGCCTCCGATATAGAAGAGACGGATGGATACGCGCAAAGGCTGTCGGAGCTGTCGGGTATCCCGCTGTTATTCACTTCATATATGACGGACAACGCGCCGCACGTCAAAGGAGACGTGCTGAAGATCAAAAACAGAACAAAAATACTTTTTTAAAGGATGAAGCATATGAATAAGGTTATTTTTGAAACAGACACCTGCAAGGGCTGCGGACTATGCGCCGCCGCCTGTCCGAAAGGGATAATCTCCCTTGATACTTCTACACTTAACGCAAAGGGTTATCACCCCGCGGCGCTCACGGATGAAAAAGCGTGTATCGCCTGCGCGTCGTGCGCCGTTATGTGTCCCGACGCGGTCATAACCGTTATCAAGGAATAGGAGGATCATAAAATGGCAAAGGTTTTGATAAAAGGAAATGAAGCAGTAGCGGAAGCGGCGATCCGCTCCGGCTGCCGTTACTATTTCGGTTATCCGATAACTCCGCAGACGGAGATAGCGGAATATATGGCTAAGAAAATGCCGACAGTCGGCGGTCTGTGCCTTCAGGCCGAATCCGAAGTCGCGGCTATAAATATGGTTTACGGCGCGGCGGCATCCGGCGTGCGCGTAATGACTTCTTCGTCTTCCCCCGGCATAAGCCTGAAGAGCGAGGGCGTAAGCTACATAGTCGGCTGCGACCTGCCCTGCGTGATACTGAACGTTCAGCGCGGCGGTCCGGGACTCGGCGGCATACAGCCGTCGCAATCCGACTACTATCAGGCGACGAAGGCTCTCGGTCACGGCGATATGCAGCTGTTCGTTCTGGCGCCTTCTTCGGTTCAGGAGATGGCTCAGCTGACCGCTGACGCCTTCGGAATCGCGGATAAATACAGAATGCCCGTTCTTTTATTAGCCGACGGCGCGCTCGGTCAGATGATGGAGCCGGTCGATTTCGACGCTCTCAAGTTCACTCCCGAGCCCGAAAAGCCGTGGGCGGTGAACGGTCACGGCGGAAAACGCAAAAAGAACATAATCACTTCCCTGTTCCTTAAACCCGAGGAGCTTGAAGCGAATATTCTCGAACGTGACAAGAAATATCAAACAGTCAGAGAAAATGAAGTCAGATATGAAAACTATCTCTGTGACGACGCGGATATTATCATAGTTTCGTTCGGCATCACCGCGCGTATATCAAAAGCGGCGGTCAACGAGGCGAGAAAAGAAGGCATCAAAGCCGGTCTTCTCCGTCCGATAACGCTCTCGCCGTTCCCGTCAGAGATCCTTAACACATTGGCGGATAAAGCGTCCGCGTTCTTATCCGTTGAGCTCAATATGGGTCAGATGGTAAACGACGTGAAGCTTGCGACGGAATGCAAAAAGCCCGTGTATTTTTACGGCAGAACGGGCGGAAGCCTTATGTCGAGCGACGACGTATTGAATGAGATCAGGAAGATATCGGGAGGTTTGAAATGATAGTTTATAAAAGACCCGAAGCCTTGTCAAAGGTACCAATGCACTACTGCCCCGGCTGTACTCACGGTATAGTCCACAGACTTGTCGCGGAGGTCATAGACGAGCTTGATATAGTAAACGATACCGTCGGCGTCGCTCCTGTCGGCTGCGCGGTATTCGCATACAATTATTTTGAATGTGATTTTATCGAAGCGTCCCACGGCAGAGCGCCCGCCGTTGCAACGGGCATAAAACGCACCCATCCGGATAAGATTGTCTTCACATATCAGGGCGACGGAGATTTAGCCGCGATAGGCACAGCCGAGACGGTACACGCCGCCGCGAGAGGCGAAAACATAACGATAATATTCATAAACAACACGAACTACGGTATGACGGGCGGTCAGATGGCGCCGACCACAATGCCCGGTCAGGTCACTACGACCTCGCCCTACGGCAGACAGAAGATGATACAGGGAAACCCGATACACGTCTGCGAGATGCTCTCTACGCTTGACGGCGTGGCGTACGCTGAGCGCGTTGCGGTCAACAGCGTCAAAAACGTCCGTGCGGCAAAGCGCGCCATAAAAAAGGCTTTCCAGAATCAGATAGACAAAAAAGGTCTTTCCATAATTGAGGTATTATCCACCTGCCCGACGAACTGGGGCATGTCTCCGACAGACGCTCTCAAATTCGTTGACGAGAAGATGATACCGTTCTATCCGCTCGGCGTTTACGCCGACAGAAACGCGATGGGAGGCGATAAGGATGACAAATAAGATCATTTTGGCGGGTTTCGGCGGTCAGGGCATACTGTTTTTGGGCAAAAAACTCGCATCCGCCGGTATGGAAAAGGATTTGAACGTTACGTGGCTTCCGTCTTACGGTCCCGAACAGCGCGGCGGTACCTGCAACTGCAGCGTTATCCTGTCCGATACGGATATAAGCTCACCGATCATCGGCTCGCCCGATACGCTCGTCGCGTTCAATATTCAGTCTTATGATAAATTCATGCCGAAGATCACTCCGGGCGGCGTTCTTTTCGCCGACAGCACGCTGATCGACAAACGCCCCGAAAGGACGGATATCAAATCGTACTTCATCCCCGCGACGCAGATCGCAAACGATCTCGGCACGCCCAAGCTCGTGAACGTGGTTATGCTCGGATTTTTCATAAAGAATACCGATCTGTTTGATTTGAATTATATAAGATCATACCTTACAGACTCTCTTCCCGCTTCAAAAGCGGCGCTCCGGGAGGCGAACGGAAAAGCGTTTGACGCAGGCTGCGGGTATAAGGGATGAGCAAGAAAAGAAAAAACAGAGAAGCTAAAAAAAGTCCGTATAATAAATTTACACGGGCGGTAAAAAAGCTTTTCGGCGTTGATCACAGAGATTATTTCAACAGCGCGATAATCGTCGCCGCAGGCTCCGGCACGCGTATGAATCTGCCGGACGGACAGACGAAGCAAACGCTTGAAATAGAAGGCGTTCCCGTTATCGTCCGCACGGTACAGCAGTTTGAAGCGTGCGAGGATATAGATGAAATAATCCTTGTCGTCAAGCGTGACGAATTCGATTTATATAAAGAGTATTACAAAAAATACGCTTTCAAAAAGGTAAAACACGTAGTCGCGGGCGGCGATTCGAGACAGAGCTCCGTTTTAAACGGTCTTACGCGTGTTTCGGAAGCTTCTGATTTCGTTACGATACACGATGGAGTGCGATGCCTCATAACGCCTGAGATGATATCCGAGGTATGTACCTTCGCATACCACTACGGCGCGGCGACCGCCGTCACCAGACCTTCTGACACTCTCAAAATGTCCGAGGACGGATCGTTTATCAAAGAGACCGTTGACAGGAACAGGATATATCAGGCGCAGACGCCGCAGATATTCAAATACGATATGTACCGCGCCGCCGCGCTTTCCGCGAAAAAAGATGGTTTTGAGGCGACGGACGACAATTCTCTCGTTGAAAGAATGAAGTTCAGGATCTATATGTGCGATCTCGGAAAAGAAAACATCAAAATTACAACGAAAGAAGATATCTACTCCGCCGAGGCGATACTCAAAAGCCGCGGAGGTGAGTTATGACGTTCCGCATCGGTCACGGTTACGACGTTCACCGCCTTGTCGAAGGCAGAAGGCTTATTTTAGGAGGCGTTGAGATACCTTATAAAACAGGACTTCTCGGCCATTCCGACGCGGACGTCCTGCTTCACGCAATATGCGACGCTCTGCTCGGAGCGGCGGCGATGCGCGATATAGGCTATCATTTCCCTGATAACGACAAATCGTATGAAAACATAAGCAGTCTGATACTGCTTGAGCGCACGTACGGTATGATAAAAGAAAAAGGATATGAAGTCGTAAACGTTGACGCCACGGTCATAGCTCAGGCGCCGAAATTATCGCCGCATATAAATCAGATGATAAAAAACGTGGCGAAGGCGCTTATGACGGATACCGGAAACGTCAACATCAAAGCCACGACCGAGGAGCATATGGGCTTTACCGGCTCGGGCGACGGAATAGCGGCTCACGCCGTATGTATACTGCAAAAATCAGATGACAAATAGTATTTCATTTTTCGTTTTTTCAAAGAACCGTAAAGAGGAGAAACAATGAACAAGATCAGGAAAACAATAGTGAATACCCTGTTTTACAACGGTCTTGAAGAAAAAGATTTCGCAAACATACAGGATCTTGTATCTGCGGATAACAGGAAAACGGCGATAGTATGGTCTGTTTTGTCCGCTATTTACTGGACGTACTGTTTTATAATGTCGTTTGCGGACGAACTGTACCGTCTTTGCCGTACCGTTTACGTAGTAGCGCTGATTGCCGCGGTGATTTCGATCATTCTTTCCGTATTCTTTGCGCACAGATCCAAATACGTGCTTACCGCCGTTTTATATATCTTAAGGATATCGCTTATTTTTGCGGGTGTGGGCATAGCATACTGTCAGCCGGGCGTAAGATCCGTCACGATGTTCGTCATGGCTGTCGTGATACCGATCTGTTTTATCGACAGGACGATATCCACGATACTTCTCGTCGTCGCGCAGATACTCGCATATTCAGTATTTACGGTCTCGGTTTTATCGTCGGATTTATTCTACTTCGGTCTTGTCACTCTGTTCATCTTCTCTTCTCTCGGCGTAGTTATGGGACATCACATTAACAAGTCGCGTTATGAGCGTTTCAAATACTCAAAACAGGTCGAATGTCTTGCGGAGGAACAGAGACAATATGCAAACCACGATGAAATGACGGGGCTTTTGAACAGGCGCGCGTACATACTTAAGGTCGACGCGCTGATGCTTTCCAAAGCCGATGATCATTTCGTTGTCATGGCTGACCTGAACGGTCTTAAAAGAGCAAACGACAACATAGGACACGACGCGGGCGACGAGCTTCTCATCGCCACAGCCGACTCGCTGAAAAAAGCGTTTGAAGAATACGAAAATACGGACAGATTATACATTTACCGCACAGGCGGCGACGAGTTCTGCGTACTGTTCAAAGGTACTCAGCAGGAGATCGACGTATGTCTTGGAAAGCTTGACCGCGTTACCAAGGAATGGAAAGGAAAGCTTGCTGATAAGCTGTCTCTTTCCTGGGGTTATGCAAAATGCGATGACGGCGATATAGATACCGCGTTCAGAGCCGCAGATCAGATGATGTACGAAAATAAAAAGATATACTATCAACAGTCAGGCATAGAAAGAAGACGCGGCGTATAACATTATAATCTCACTTGTTTTATCTTACGAAAGAAAGGTATTTTTATGAAAAAGCTGAACGACATAAGTATCAGGGAGCTGAAGCAAAAGGCTTTTGATATCTATTACGATCAACTGAACGAGATGCAGCGAAAATCGGTATTCACGGTATCGGGTCCGCTGCTCATATTAGCCGGCGCGGGAACGGGAAAAACGACCGTTCTTGTCAACCGTATCGCTCATATACTGTCGTTCGGCAACGCATATTACAGCGATTTTGTTCCGTCCGACCTGACGGATGAGGATCTTGCGATACTGCAGGATCCCGAAAAGTACGGCAAGGACGAGCTTTATCCCGTGCTTTATAAATTCCGCTGTGAAAGCTGCGGAAAATACAATATCCTTGCGATAACCTTTACGAATAAAGCCGCTAACGAGATGAAAACAAGGCTCAACGCCATATTGAACGAGGACTGCGGCGATCTGTTTGTCGGCACCTTTCATTCGATCTGCGTGAGATTCCTGCGCGCAAACGCGGACCGTCTGGGATACGACCGCAATTTTACGATATACGACGCGGACGACAGTAAAAAGCTTATATCCGACTGCATGAAGAGGCTGAATATAGACGACAAATATCTTCCGGTCTATATGGTGGAAAAACGAATCAGCCGCGCAAAGGACAGCCTTATTACAGCCGCAGACTTTGCGGCGCAGTCCGAGAACGATTTCAGGGATTCTCAGATAGCGACGATATACGAGCTGTATCAGCATGAGCTTGAGAAAAACAACGCCATGGACTTTGACGATCTTATTTGTCTTACCGTGAAGCTGTTTGCTGAAAACGACGATATTCTTGAAAGATATTCATCAAAATTCAAATACATCAGCGTTGACGAATATCAGGATACGAACTATGCGCAGTCAAAGCTTATAGAACTCCTTGCAAAGGTCAACGGCAATATAATGGCTGTCGGCGACGACGATCAGAGCATTTACAAATTCAGAGGCGCGACCATAAAGAATATACTTGATTTTGACAAGATATTCAAAAACTGCGCGGTAATAAAGCTTGAAGAAAACTACAGATCAACGTCCAACATATTAGAGGCCGCAAACTCCGTCATAAGAAACAACAAGAGCCGCCGCGGAAAAGAGCTTTATACAAAGGCGGGAGAAGGAAATAAGGTCCATATCAAACGCGTGCCGAATCAGCTTGACGAGGCGAGATACATAATAAACACGGTAAAAGAAGGCATAACGAAACACGGGAAAGCTTTTTCCGATTACGCGATCCTGTACCGTATGAACGCACAGGCCAACGCCATTCAAACCGCATTCAGCAGGAGCGGTATTCCCTTCCGCATCATCGGCGGCAGACGTTTCTATGAGAAAAAGGAGATACGCGATATCATCGCATATCTGTCGGTTATAAACAACCCGGCGGACGATATGAGACTGCTGCGCATCATAAACGAGCCGAAGCGCAAGATAGGCGACTCTACGATAGAGGCGATACGCGCCATTGCCGAGGAAAAGGAAACTGACCTTTTCAGGATAATGTCCACGTCCTCCGATATACCGGCTTTATGCAAGGTCTGCTCAAAGCTTGAGAAATTCTCCGCTATGATACTTAACCTCAAATCCTGCGCTGACACCGTGCCTTTACCGGAGCTGCTTGAAACGGTGCTTGAGACTACGGGCTACAGAGATATGCTCCTTATGAGCGGCGACGAGGAGGACAGAGAAAGACTTGAAAACATAGAGGAGTTAAAATCCTCTATGACGCAGTATGAGCTTGAAAACGAAAATCCAACGCTTGAGGGATTTTTGCAGAGCATTTCTCTCATAACCGATATAGACAACTACGACAAGACCGCGAACGCCGTCGTTATGATGACGATACACAGCGCGAAAGGTCTTGAATTTCCGACGGTGTTTTTACCGGGTATGGAGGAAGGCGTTTTCCCGGGCGGTCAGGTGCTTAACGATCCGGGTGAACTTGAGGAGGAACGCCGGCTGGCTTATGTTGCGATAACGAGGGCGAAAACGGAGCTGTATCTCATTCACTGCTCCGAACGTATGCTTTACGGCAAAACCTCGTTCAATCCCGTATCGCGTTTTGCGTCGGAAATATCTCCCGAATTCACCGACGCTGTCGTGAACAAAAAGACGAACGCCATGGAAAATCTGCAGAATACAAGCTCCAGACGCCGCCATCAGTTATCAACGGAGATATTCAAAAATTCCGCGGACATAGGAAACGTCGGCAAAACTCAGGGCTACGAGACGTTTGCGGAGGGCGACAGAGTATCTCATATGACTTTCGGCGCGGGAACCGTTGAAACCGTCATACCAATGGGCGCGGATACGATGTATACCGTGAATTTTGACTTGTACGGCAAAAAGCGGTTAATGGCGACGTACGCAAAGCTCCAGCGCAATGATTAAGAATTATTAAGAAAAATTAAGGTTTTTAATAAACAGCGCTTGTTTATTAAGAATTATTAAATCGGTGCAAAACCTATTGATTTTTTATCAGGTTTCCGCTATAATGATTATAGCCGGGGAAAACCGTGGGTTATCCTGCGGTACCCCGGCTGATTACATAGAGAGGCGAGAACAAAACGCGTTTGCAAACGCAGTCAAGCCGCTCTGATATCAGGAGGAAAATATGTGGTGGATAGTTTGGCTTGTCGTATGCGTTGCGTGCGTCATACTTGAAACGGCGTCACCTCAGCTTACGTCTATATGGTTTGCTTTGGGTGCGCTTGCCGCTTTAATAGCATCATTTATCAAGCCCGAACTTTGGTGGCTGCAGCTTATCATATTCGTTATAGTGTCAGCCGCCGCGCTTGCGGCAACGAGACCCCTTGCAAAAAAGCTGACTGCAAAAAGAGCCGAGCGTATGAACGCAGACAGATTTTTGGGTGAAGAGGGAGTCGTCATACAAAGTATAAACAATACTTTGGGAGAGGGACAGATAAAATCGCTCGGTACCGTCTGGTCTGCAAGAACCGAATCCGACGGGGATATAATAAACGAGGGTGAAACGGTCGTTATCAAACGCATTGAAGGCGTTAAAGTAATAGTAGAAAAGAAAGAAAAAAGAGAGGTATAATATTATGATGAATCTGATCTCACTTATTCCGCTTCAGGTAAATTACGTTCCGTACGTTGTTGTTGCGGCTATCGTGATAGTTTTGCTGATAATCCTTATTTCCTGCATCAAGGTCGTTCCGCAGTCGAAGGCGTACGTCATTGAGCGTCTCGGAATGTACCGCTCAACGTGGCAGACGGGTCTTCATTTCAAACTGCCTGTAATCGAGCGTATCTCAAAGATCGTCTCTTTGAAAGAGCAGGTCGTTGACTTCCCTCCTCAGCCCGTTATAACGAGAGATAACGTAACGATGCAGATAGACACGGTCGTTTTCTATCAGATAACAGACCCGAAAATGTACGCCTACGGCGTTGAAAGACCTATCGTTGCTATTGAAAACCTCACCGCCACGACGCTCCGTAATATCATAGGCGATATGGAACTCGACCACACTCTCACCTCGCGCGATACGATTAACGCAAAAATCAGAGTTATACTTGACGAGGCGACGGACCCGTGGGGCATCAAGGTAAACCGCGTTGAATTAAAGAACATCATGCCGCCGACGGAGATCCAGGACGCTATGGAAAAACAGATGAAAGCAGAGCGTCAGCGCCGTGAAGCGATACTCCGTGCAGAGGGCGAAAAACAGAGTAAGATCCTTGTTGCCGAAGGTCAGAAAGAAAGCCAGATACTCGCCGCCGAGGGTGAAAAACAGGCGCAGATACTCCGCGCCGAGGCCGTCAAGGAGCAAAAAATACGCGAGGCGGAAGGCGAAGCCGAGGCTATCTTAAACGTTCAGAAGGCTGTTGCAGATTCTATCAAGCTGATTAACGAAGCCGCGCCCGAGGACGGATATATCACGATGAAGAAGCTCGAAGCGTTTGAAAAAGCGGCGGACGGCAAGGCTACAAAGATCATCGTTCCGTCGGAGCTTGCAAGCGTAGCCGGTCTCGTTTCCGGCATAAAGGCAGTTGCCGAAAAGGACGATAAAGCGGAATAATCAATTATGATAAAGGGGCTGCCGGCAAAACGACAGCCCCATATCCGTATTATATTACAATGTTTTGGCATTTACATACTAGGAGATATAATGAAGAAAATATTTTTTAAGATACTTCACTTTTTGCCTGTATTTATACTGCTCATAATCTTAAATCTTTTAAACCGCGCTTCTTTTTCGTATATGAACGCGGGCGCGGATAATTTCATATCAGAAACGGTTTCAAATATTATTTTATCCGTTTCCGCCGCTTTGCTGTATTTCTTTTTACTGCAAAACGCGGTGAGACTTGATGTTAATTCGGATGATAAATTATATGACGGAACAAACGTATATGTTTTGGTGCTTAAAAATCCGGGCTTTTACATATCGGCAGGCTTTGTGGTTTTATATGACCTAATTTTCACGTCATCGCTGTCAAACAGACTTAACGACGCGATAAAGATAAAGCCTTTGGCGATTATAATATCCCTTGTTTACATCGTCGCCGCTTCCCTTTTCATCCGGGTTAAGGAAACAAAATACCATACAGAGGCAAAAAAGGTAAAGGTCTCGTCCGTTATCCTCGGTTTCGTCATACCGTCGCTTGCAATATGCGCCGTCACGTATTTTATTCCTCTGATAGCTGTTCAGTGGAACGTGTTTGTGTTCCTCGGAAGATTTGTAATTATCGGTCTTGCGATATTTCTTATAGTTATTTATTCAATTAAATTCTCAAAAGCCGTTAAGAACCGCAAAAAGTTTATCGAAAATCTTAAATCCGTCTGCCGCGAAAAAGGATATGAATTATCAGATATCCGCCGCCCGCTACTATCCGTATTCCGCGACGACGGTAAAATCAATTATACGATCAAAAACAAAGACATTGTAACGGAACACAAGCTGATGTGCTGTTTAAATAAATCCTGTAACGTATTTTTCTTTACCGAGGGCGGAATTATAAAGGATCTGCCGATAAAGCTCGGCAGAAACAACGTTCTGTTTTCATTCAGGCACAGGACCGTTTTAAACAGCCAGCGCTGTTACGTTATATTCACCTCACCGCCGAACAACGCGTTGAACGGTACGGCAAACGGCAAGGAATACCTTGATAACGGCGTCGCCGTCGGAAATCTCGTGTATTATACGCCTATCGGATATATAAACAATCTTGAAAGGGGTATTATAAAGTGAAAGACACGGACAGAATTCCGTTTGACGACGAATTCATTAAAAATCGTCTGAAAGAAAAAGCGCGTCAGCCGGTTTTGCTATATGTTTTGACAGCCGTGTTTATTCTGACGGAGGTTGTGATAATATTGATAATCTGCACGGAAAATTACGTACATAACGTGCCGAATAACTATTTCCTTATTATTTTCACCGTAGTTCTTATTCTTTTCTGTATAGGCGTATTTACGTATCTGATATTAAAACAAAGTAAATTTGCCAAAAGCTACAAGAAATCAAAAGGCGAATTTACAGTAACAACAGATACGATAATTTATCACAAGGTCAAAGAAACATACACAGCGAAAAGAAGAAGCGAAGAATATACGCTGACGCTAAAAAATCACGATGAATTTGTAACGCATAACCTCGAGCTTACGGGTTTGTATATAGAGGACAACGAAAAATGCTACGTCGTATCCTTCGTCGATTCGCCTGATATTCCCGCGCTTGTTTTCAATGCCAGAATTTATGAATATAAAGGCAGCCGTTTGAAATAAAACGCCCGGCGCTCCGCATCATTAACGGACGCCGGATCTTTTTATTTTTTGCTTTTCAGGCTCCATTTTGATTCTTCGCCTTTAATCAGACGCTTAATGTTTTCTTTGTGTCTGTATATCATAAACAATACGCAGCAGGCGTAAAGGATACAAGCAACGGCATCAGCGCCGAATATCGGCAGCAGAATCGCTCCGGTTGAAAGTGCGGACATAGTTGCAAGGGACATATATTTGACGGTCAGCAAAAGCACAGTCATTATGGCAAAAGCGATCAATCCGACGCGCCAGTCGATGAAAAACAGCGTGGCGAGGCATACGAGAAAGCCTTTGCCGCCTTTGAATCTGTAAAACACCGGGTATGCGTGGCCGAGCATCGCAAACACGCCCGCGTACGCAGCGCCTAACTGAAATCTGCCGAATATGCCGTTGAAAGCAAGACCGAATATCAGAGCCGGCAGTGCTGCCTTGATCATATCGAATACGAATATGAACCACGCGTATTTATTGCCGTAAACGCGCTTGAAATTCGTAAAGCCGGGGTTTTTGCTTCCGACCTCGCGTATATCCTGATGATATATCGCCTTAGACAAAAGTATAGCGAGATTGAAGCCGGCGATAAGATAAGAGCATATCGCGGCTATGAACCAGATGGCAATTCTCATATTATTTTTCGTTTACCCTGTACGTAATCTCTTTACCGTACCCGAATACCGCGATGGCGTCGGGACCTATCGACGCACCAATGATCGGACCGATATAACCCACGTAAACGTCCTTGCATTTTATTTCTTCCCTGATATGCGATACGACCGCTTCAACCTCGGCTTTATCCGCGTCAGCGTGCGCAACGTAAACAGTCTGTTTTTCGGGCTCGATAATCGTTTCCTTTAACATATTTACTATTTCTTTTAAGGAATTTGCGCGTCCTTTTACCTTTTTTACAGCTGCCTGTTCTCCGTCGGCGTCTGCAATTATGATCGGTTTTACCCCGAGCAGATTTCCGAAGAAAGCAGACGACGCTTTTACTCTGCCCGCCTTGTGCAAAAACTCAAGCGTATGCACGGTGACGAACTGATTCAAATATTTACGCCTGTCTTCCACGTACGCGGTTATTTCATCCACGGTTTTGCCCGTTTTTGCATATTCCGCCGCGTCAAGCGCGAGTATCCCCTCGCCCATGCTTGCATGATACGAATCTATACAGCTTATCTGCGCTTCCGGATATTCCTTTATCAGCTCAGCCGCAAGAACTCTCGCCGTGTTGACAGAGCCGGACTGTTTTGAGGAACAGCCGATATAAACTATGTCACATCCCGCGTCAAGATATTTTCTGAAGATCCGGTCAAATTCATCAACAGGTACCTGCGTTGTGGTAACTCTGTTTCCGCCGCGCATAATACCGTACAAAGCGTGTACTTCTTCCTCCGTCCATGACAGATCGGCGGGCGACGTTTTTTCATTATAAACGGTATTCATAACCGCATAATCAACACCGTATCGCTGCATAAGCTCGACAGTCAGATCGGAGCAGGAGTCGGTTATTATCTGTACTTTTCTCATTTTTCAGCCTTTCATATTATGATATCTATTATATTATTGTATAATAAAATATCAAAATAAACCGAAAATAAACAATAACGTCATCCGGGCAAAAAAACGGTGAATACGGTGTGATTGTTTTCACTTTTAACTTCGATCGTCCCTTTGTGGAGATCGATTATCTTCTTTGCAACGGCAAGACCTACGCCGTTGCCTTCTGTTGAATGTGACGCATCTGACTGATAAAATCTGTCAAATATGCGGTCCATACTCTCTTTCGGTATCGTATCTCCATCGTTTGACACCGTCACTTCAAGCCCTTTTGCGTTTTTGTTTATCGATACCTCTATAACCGTGTTCTCATATGCGAATTTGATCGCGTTGTCTATCAGATTTATGAAGACTTGTTTTAAAAGCTCTTCGTTCGCCTGGATTTTATACTCGTCAAACAACAGCGACGGCTCCAGGTTTTTTTTGGTCCATTTTGACTCAAGCATAAGAAAACAATGACGAATCTGCTCTGACAGGTTATATTCGGTAACGTCGCTCAGTATCGTCTGATTTTCAACCTTTGTCAGATTCAGAACGTTCGTCGCCATCTGCGCAAGTCTCGTCGACTCCTCTTCTATTATCTGCAGATACTCGTCTCTTTTATCCTTCGGCAGGTCCTCACGGCGAAGAAGCCTTGCAAAGCCGGCTATCGAAACGATCGGCGTTTTGAATTCGTGCGAGAAATTGTTTATGAAATCAGTATGCACTACCTTGTTAGCCTCGAGCTGATACGCCATAGCGTTGAAGCTGTTTGTAAGCTCGTTTATCGTGGGTATTTTTGCAAACGGAGTTTTGAATGTCAGACGCGCCGAATAGTCTCCCGACGCGACTTTATTTATGGCGTTGAGGATCCTGTTTATCGGAATAAGCGAAAAACGGCTCGTTGAACCGTATATAACAAATCCGGTCCCTAAGCTCAGAAGCGTCATAACGAGTATGAACGAACCGAAATTAAGCTCGTTATCGCCTATTTTCAGCGTTCCTTGATATACAAGGTAAAAAACGACGACCGCAACGATAACGCTTGTGAGCAAAAGAATCGCCAGCACCATGCCGGAAAACATAAGCGCAAGCGATATTCTGTATTTTCTTTCCGGTTTTTTCTTCATACCTTTTTCACCGCCTTATAACCGAGCCCTCTTACGGACTGAATCTCAAATTCATCCCAGCCTTCAAATCTTTTGCGCAGTCTGCCTATATGTACCGTGACCGTTTCCCAGCCGGTGTCGCTCTCCGCGCCCCATATCTCGTCCATTAACTGTATCCTTGTAAAAATTTTGCCGGGAAACGACAGAAGCTTATACAAAAGCAGAAATTCCTTTTGCGGAAGCTCCTGCGATACGCCGTTTTTCGTAACGGTCTGACCGTCGTAATCGATAACGACGCCGCCTATTTCTATCTTTCTTTCACTCGCTATCCTCGCACGGCGCAGAAGCGCTTTTATTCTCAAAAGCATTTCCGTTTCGTCAACGGGTTTCGTGATATAATCGTCCGTTCCCGAAATAAAGCCTTTGTGTCTGTCCTCGGGCAGCTGCATCGCCGAGACCATAAGTATCGGTATATCGTTTCTCGTCTCGCGCAGGGCGCGCGTAAGCTCATACCCGTTCATTTTTGGCATCATAACGTCAAGAACTATAAGATCTATATACTCCTTATCAAGTATCTCAAGAGCTTCTTCTCCGTTTGAGCACGTAAAAACGGTATAATTTTCCGCTTCAAGCACTGCTTTTATATATTTTCTTATGTTTTTATCGTCGTCCGCGACAAGAATTTTAAACATATCGTCTCTCCAAAGTAAAAACGGTACGCGCAAAAAAACGTACCGTCTTTTTTATATTTTATTCTTCTTCTTTATTCTCTTCGTTCTCTTCTTCATCCTCAAACTCGTCCTCGTACCACTTTAAATCGTCGGTCTCGTCCACGTTTTCGGAATATGAATTGAAATCGTCGTCCATATCGAAGCTCTTTTCCTTGTCGCCGAGCGTATATTCGGCAAGCTTTTTTGAAAGCGCCGGAGCTGCAAGCTCTTTATATAAGAAATAGCTTCCTACCGCGCCTCCTATCGCCGATATTATCATGACAACGCCCGAAGCTTTACTTTTTTTAGCGGAAACAAGCGACATTATAAGCGCCGAGATAAACTGCGCAACGAGCGCGAACGCGGCTATAAGGTTTATCAGCCTTTCGTTTTCCTTATACTTTTCTTTACCTGTGCTGAAATTGATTTTCATTTTTTCTCTCCTTTCAGATCTTGACGTACATTCTTAAATACGCGTTTATGAAGCCCTCAAGATCTCCATCCATTACCGCCTGGATATTACCCGTTTCGTATCCCGTCCTTGCGTCTTTGACGAGCGTATACGGCATAAAGACGTATGATCTTATCTGAGAACCCCATTCAATGTTTGTTTTTTCTCCCTTTATATCATCTATCTTTTCAAGATTTTCCCTGATTTTTATTTCAACAAGCTTGCTTTTCAGCATTTTAAGCGCGGTCTCTTTATTCTGCAGCTGGCTCCGTTCAGTCTGACAGCCTACCACTATACCCGTGGGCTTGTGGACTATCCTTATGGCGGATTCCGTTTTGTTTATATGCTGACCGCCCGCGCCGCTTGATTTATGCGTAGTTATTTCTATATCCTCATCCTTTATCTCAATATCGTTCGTATCGTCCATTTCGGGTATGACCTCGACAGAAGCGAACGAGGTATGGCGACGGCCCGATGCGTCGAACGGCGACACGCGGACAAGTCTGTGAACGCCGGATTCGCTTTTCAGATAACCGTAGGCGTTAATTCCCTCGACCGTTATCGTTGCGCTTTTTATACCCGCTTCTTCTCCGTCAAGCCAGTCTACAAGCTTGACCTTGTAACCGTTTTTCTCACCCCAGCGCGTGTACATTCTGTAAAGCATCTGCGCCCAGTCCTGAGCCTCCGTACCGCCCGCGCCCGGGTGGAATGAAACTATCGCGTTGTTTCTGTCATATTCTCCGGAGAGCAGTACCTCTATATTAAGATGCTCAAGCTTTTCTTCAATCTTTGCTACGTCCGCCAAAAACTCCTCTGTATTTGAGTCGTCTTCCTCCTCTATCGACATTTCGATAAGATCGTACGTATCGTCGACGTCAGCTTTAAGCTTTTCATAGACCTCTATTTTGTCCTTGATCGCCTTCAGCTGCTGAAGATGCTTTGCCGATTTTGCCTGATCGCCCCAGAATTCGGGATCCTCCATCTGAGCGTCCATATCGGCGGCGGTTTTGCGCAGCTCGTCGATTTTAATGGTGATGCCGTATTCCTTTACCTGATTCTTTAGGTCAGAGAGCTTGAGTTTTGCTTCTTCAAGTTGAATTATCATTGATAACCGTCCTCCGTTGTTATCGCCGCAGGGGCGTTAAATCCGCCCCTGCAAACGGTTTTAATTATGCTTTTGTTTTGTAATAAGCTATTCTGTCCTTGACGGACGGAACTTCAAGTATCGTTTTGTCCGAAAACATTGCGCGGGATAAATCCTTCGACGCTTCGTTTTCCGCTCCGATCAACGCGTACGTTGCGTCGACAAGATGAGCGTATAACGGGTTGTCGAGCTGGCGGCAGATGAATTCCTGACGCGGCGAGTTTATGTCGACGCCGCTTATCTGGAACAGATTGTATCTGTCGCAGTACGCCATAACGCGCTTTAACTGATCCTCCGTGTTTCTCGTGGGCATATACGTCACGGCGTCAAAGCCGAGCTCCTTCAGCGTGTCGAACAGAAGCGGCAGATAATCGTCCTCGAATTTCTGCGCCTTTTTGTCTCCCGTTACGGAATCGCCGACGTCGCCCAGATACGCGTAAGCGGATATCGCGCCGCTCTTGCCGCAAATGTCAATATAATCATATACGGACGGACATTCCTCATCGGCGTCGATATAGAATTTTTCGACCATTTCAGCTTTAAGAGCGCCGAGTATATCGTACTCATAGAAATCGGGCGTGTTCTCGCCGTTCAATATCTGAGCCTCGACCTTAGCGGACATTGCGACGTGCATATCGTTTTTAAAGAAATCAACGACCTCTTTCGGCGTCGGATACTTTGCGGTGACTTTCTTTGCAAGTGCGAAAAGGATGTGTCTTTCCGTTACGGAACCGCCCTCCGCCGCTTTTGACAGCGGCAGAACGTCACGGTCAAAATCAAGGTCGAGACCGTAAGGAGCAACGAGCAGAGTTATATTTTCGCACATCTTTCTGTTGCGCTCGTTTCTTTTCGCCCTGTACGGCTTGATGAATTCCTCTATCATATCTATGCTTTGATGAGGTATGCCGTGCAGCGCGACGTACGCAACGGATTTCTGGTCGGGATTGTTTATCTTTTTGCCGTTCAACGCGGTCTTAGACATATCGCAGCGGATCTCCATACCGCACGTTATGGGCATGTTGAGTATCTTTCCCGCTTCTATGAATTCGCGGATGCCGCCGACGGAATCGTGATCCATGATGCCCGCGGTCTTAAGTCCCGACTGCCACGCCATGTAAAGCGCTTTTGTCGGCGAGTACGGCGAGAAAGAATACTGCGTGTGTATGTGGTTGTTGACGTAAGGAGTATCCGCGGGAGCGGGAAGCTTACCTTCATCGGTAAGCTTCTTTATCTCGCGAAGCGCGTCAAGACGTATGTTAACGTCGTTGTCGTTAAGTTTTGCAATTAAATCGGTCATGATCTCCTCCGTCAGTTGAGCATTATCTGACCGCCGGTAACGGGCACCGCCTGACCGGTCTCATACTTCTGCTCTACAACGTAGGTGATCGCTCTTGCTACGTCAGCCGGCAGGCAGCCGCGTTTGATCGGCGTCTTGCTCATATAGAACGCACGTACGTCCTCGACAGTCTTTGCTCCGGGGACCTTGCCCGCGTTAAGATACTGAACGAACAGACCTTTTACGGGGTCGCTCCACAGCGGACCGTCAAGATAGTTTCCAGGGCAGACAGCGTTGACTTTTATGTTGTAGTCAACGAGTTCGAGCGCGAAGGACTGGGTAAGACCTATACCGCCGAATTTGGAACCCGCATACGCAAAGTTCTTGTTTGAGCCTTCAAGACCGGACTTGGAGTTGACGGTTACGATATCCGCCATATACTCGGGCGCAAATCTGTGCTGTATCTTCATATATCTGCTCGCGTATTTGGTGCAGAGATAGTAGCCGGTGTAGTTTATAGCCGTTACGAGTTCAAAGCGCTGTTTCGTCATTTCCTCAACGTTGCCCGCTATCGCTATGCCGGCGTTGGAAACGAATATATCTATACCGCCGAACGTAAGGACGGTATCTATGAGCATTTTTTCCACAAGCTCCTCGTTTGATACGTCAACGTCAACGGATATGGCTTTGTTACCGCCGTTGTTTGCGTTGATCTCCTCAACGACAGCTGCGGATAACTCCGCCTGTTTCGGGATATCGGCGATAACAACGTATGCGCCGTCCTTTGCAAGCTCTTCCGCTATACCTTTGCCGAAGCCCTGCGCGGAACCCGTGACAACGGTTATCTTTTCCGCAAGACGCTTTGTGCCGGCGCCGGACATCGATACCTTGGAACGGTAGGACTCGACTTCCCAGTTTGTGATGAAGTCAATAAGCTCGTCGGACATGGGATTGTAACCGCCGAACGCTTCCGCATATACCGCTATCTTCATCATATCCTGGAACACTTCCGCCGCGACCTTTGCGTTCTTATGCGTCGTTCCGACGGAGAACATACCGATATTCTGAACGAAAACTATCTTCGGCTTATATCCGCGCTTTTCTTCAAATTCTTCAAAGCCCTTCTGAATATCTGAGTATACCTGCTCGATATCGCCGCTGTCTTCAACGTACAGAGCGTACGCTTTGCAGTAAACGATATGGTCGGGAGAATAGCTCTTGTAAAGCGGCTCGAAAGCTTCTCTGCTCTTTGCAAAATTAAGTATCTCTTTGTTTGCCGTGTAAAGCACGCTGCAAAGCTCGTCGCCGGAATAAAGCATCCTTATCGCGGGAGCTATAAGTGAGGCTCTCTGCCTGTCCGTTTCGGCGGGCGAAAGGTCGGGTTCTCTCTTTACGCAGGCTTTGAGTCTGGTCATGACGTTCGATACTATCGCGTCAAGCACTTCAACGCTGTCCGCGCCGAAGAAAATGCCGTGATTTTCAAGGAATATGACGTTAGGCGTTTTGTTGTGAGTGTTTACGTATTCAAGCACAGCTTTTCTGCAGTATGCCGCAAGAATGTAGCCCGGCTTTGTAGACGGGACCCAGATTGCGTCCGGGAAAAGTCTGTACATAGCCTCGGAGCCTTCCTTTGAGCAGGTAAGACCGTTTACGAGAGCGGGATGAACGTGCAGTACGAACTGCTGCTTCAGCAGGTTGTGGAGAAGGGTTTCAACGCTCGGGCGTTTCGCTTCCTCACCCTTGCAGCGAGCGTCCATCATATCGGAAAGCACCGCCGCTTCTCTCTCGGCCTCGTCTATCGGATACGTTTTGTTCCACATACCGTTGAGCGCGGCTCTGTCCATTTTTACGAACTGCTCGGCTTTGATCGTCGAAAGAGACGAGCCGGAGCCTTTTATAAAGAGGTAATCTTCCGTTTTAAAAGACGTGTTTCCGCCGCCGGCGAGAACAAATTCGGGATTGCTGCCGTATTTGTGGGAGAATTCAACAAGCGCGGCAAGACCTTCGTTGATTGTCATGATAATTATATCCTTTCAATATTTTTATATCAGATCTTTTTTGCGTTGGCAAGCAGATATTTTTCCGCCTCCGCGCTCCAGAGACCGTTATTCTTTTCCACTATATTTGCAAGCTCCGCCATCATAGGATCGCTCTCACCGAGCTTCGCCATATCCGTAAGAGCGGTAAGCGGCATATCTATATGCGTGTAAACGAGCTTTTTGCCGCCCGGGATCTTGTCAAGGTCAATCGTTGTGGAAACAACGGCGTTAAGGCCGCCCACGTGCGTGATCATAGCCGACGGATTGAGTCTTCCCTGTCTCATAAGATCGACGTATTCAAGCATATCGTCCGTGTTGCCGCCGCTTGTACCGACGATGTGAGTTGAGCTGTAGTGTACGTTATAGAAATTGAACATTGCGGAGAAATCCGTTTTTGTGGGTCCGGCAAAGAAGTTGAGACAGCCGTCAACACCGAGAAGAGCGTCGCCCTGTTCGACAACGGGTTTGACGGGAGCGAATACGAATACGTCGTCAAAGCCCTTGCCGCCCGTCAATGCGAGGATGTTCTCGTTCGTGTTCTCGGGATGAGCCTGAGTATTGGTGTTCAGATATACGAGTTTGACGCCGTTTTTCGCCGCGTCCTCTACCGTGTATATCTTTGCGGCTCTCTCAAGTCTCGCGTCGTCTATATCGGTAACAACGAGAAGCCCCGGACGTCTGTCGCCGTGAATCGCGTAATCTATCGCGCCTAAGCCCATGGGTCCGACGCCCGCGAGTATCGCGCAGTTTCCGCCCTCGACTATACCCATGCTGTGGACGTATTTGCCGCGCGTGGTATGGTAGTTGGCGTGGAAACCGCCGATGATGCAGGACATAGGCTCGGATAAGCTGCCGTAGAAGAATGCGTCTCCGTTGTACGGAAGCAGGCAGTTGAGTTCCATAACGGGAGCGGGAATAACGATGTACGTCGCATCTCCGCCGATATATTTAAAGGAATAACCGGGCGCCGCAAGCGGATCGTCTTTCTGGTTCAGAGCGGGCTGTATCGTGAATTTGTCTCCCGCTTTGTATTTGTCAGCCCATTTCGCGCCGACCTTTTCGATAACGCCGCAGAATTCATGACCGACTATAACGGGGTTTTCCGCTACGTTGTCGGGAACTCTTTTGTGATTTTTGCCCTGCATTGCAGCCTTATGGGTCGACATGCAAATACTGTCAGATACGACCTTTGCAAGGATCTCGTCTTCCTTTATCTCGGGAAGCTCGAATTCCTCAAGGCGCAGATCGTTTACACCGTAAAGTCTTACTGCTTTTGTTTTCATTGTGTTTACTCCTTTTATTTTAATGATGACTTATTTATTTGTAAAATCCTTATTGCGGATATCTACACGTTTTATTTTGCCGCTCGAGGTCTTCGGCAGTTCGGAAACGAATTCTATGATACGCGGATATTTATACGGCGCGGTATGCGTTTTCACGTAGTTCTGTATCTCTTTTGCAAGCTCGTCCGACGGCTCATAGCCTTTTGTCAGAACTATCGTCGCCTTGACGACCATTCCGCGTATCTCGTGCGGTACGCCCGTAACGGCGCATTCAAGCACGGCGGGATGTTCCATGATAACGCTTTCAACCTCAAACGGACCTATCCTGTAGCCCGAGGATTTTATAACGTCGTCCTTTCGTCCCACGTACCAGTAATATCCG
>CACZOH010000031.1 GCA_902782785.1 uncultured Ruminococcus sp.
CATAGGCGCGGCTAACAACCTGCTTGCCGCTATGCTTGACAACCACATACAGCAGGGCAACAGTCTGGGGATCGACGTCCGCAAAATAACGTGGAAGCGCTGCGTCGATATGAACGACAGACAGCTCCGTTTCATCGTGGACGGTCTCGGCGGCAAAGCGAACGGCGTCCCGCGTGAGGACGGATATTCGATAACCGTCGCGTCGGAAATCATGGCGGTGTTCTGCCTGGCGGACTCTATAGCCGATCTGAAAGCGAGACTTTCGCGCATAATCGTCGGTTACACCTACGACGACAAGCCCGTTACGGCGGCGGATCTCAAAGCCGTGGGCGCGATGACGGCGCTTCTGAAGGACGCGCTGAAGCCGAATTTAGTGCAGACGCTCGAGGGCACGCCCGCTTTCGTACACGGCGGTCCGTTTGCAAACATAGCCCACGGCTGCAACTCCGTACAGGCGACGAAGCTGGCGCTCAGATTAGCCGATTACACGGTCACGGAGGCGGGCTTCGGCGCGGACCTCGGCGCGGAAAAATTCCTTGACATAAAGTGCAGAGCCGCGGGACTTACGCCCTCCGCGGTTGTCATAGTGGCGACCGTGAGAGCTCTCAAGATGCACGGAGGTCTTTCAAAGGCGGAACTTGCAAACGAGGATCTCGGCGCGCTTGAAAAGGGCATACCGAACCTGCTCCGCCACGTTTCAAACATCAAAAACGTCTACGGTCTGCCGTGCGTCGTGGCGGTCAACCGCTTCCCGACGGATACGGATAAGGAAATAGAATTCATAATAAGCAAGTGCAGAGAGCTCGGCGTCAACGTCAGACTTTCCACCGTCTGGGCGGAAGGCGGCGCGGGCGGCGTTGAGCTTGCAAAAGAGGTCGTAAGACTCTGCGAGGAGGAAAAGCCCGATTTTCGCTTCTCCTACAGCCTCGATATGAGCATAAAGGAAAAAATAGAAGCGATAACGAAAAAGGTTTACGGCGGCTCCGGCATAACGGTCATGCCGGCGGCGCAGAAGCAGATCGAACAGCTTGAAGCGCTCGGCTTCGGCAGTCTGCCGGTATGTATCGCAAAAACGCAGTACAGCTTTACGGACGATCCGAAAAAACTCGGCGCGCCGGATGACTTCACCGTCACCGTGAAGAACGTGACCGTTTCCGCGGGCGCGGGTTTCATAGTGGTGCTTACAGGCGATATACTGACCATGCCCGGACTTCCCAAATCTCCCGCCGCGGAACGCATAGACGTTGACGACGACGGAACGATACACGGTCTGTTCTGATAAGGGCAAGGAACTTAAGCCGAAAACACAAAAGCATAATAAAGGACCCGGCTGAAAAAGGAATCCTATTCCTTGTTTCAGCCGGGTTTTTGGTTTTAAAATATAATCCGTCAGTCTGCTTTTTTTACCGTATATTTCTGCACGAAAGCATTGAGCGGTATCGGCGGAGAATAGAGGTAACCCTGAAGGTAATCGCAGCCGAGCGCCTTCATTTCCCTCGCCATTTCCTCCGTCTCTATACCCTCGGCGGTTATGGTGTAGCCGAGCTGCTTGAGCACCTTAATAAGATTCGGTATAAGCTGGTCCTTCGTTCTGCAGCAGCTTCTCACGACCTCCATATCGAGCTTGACGTTCGAGAAAGGATAATATTTCAGTCTCGTGAGGTTTGAGTAACCGCTGCCGTAGTCGTCAAGGCAGAACTTGAAGCCCGCGCTGCGGAGGTTAAGCACCTGTTCTATTATGACGTCGGAGTCGCCTATCGACTGCTCCGTTATTTCAAGGTGTATGCGGTCGGACTCCGCTTTGAACTTTTTGAGTATCCCTATGAATTTCTCGCTCAGATCGGCGCGCATGCACTGTACCGGCGAGAGGTTCACGTTAACGAATTTTATACCGGTTTTACTGAAATCGTTTGAGTTGACAAAGCGGCATACCTTTGAGAAGACCTGTTCTCCCAAAAGGTTTATGTATCCGCTCTTTTCAGCCAGAGGTATGAAGTCGTTCGGCGGGATTATCCCTCCGTCTTCTCCGTGTATCCTCGCAAGCGACTCGGCTCCGGTTATGTCTCCCGTCTTCGCGTCTATGATAGGCTGCAGATATATCTCCACCTTGTCGCCGTCGACCGCCTGTTCAAGCGCCTTTTTGACTCTCACAAGGTCGTCTATATCCTTTGTCGTATCAAGGTCGAACAATTCGTTTCCGGCAGTCGCGGAATTGCTTGAGCGCTCAAGCGCTATCAGCATATTGTCAATAATAGCGTCCGCGGAGCGTATCTTCGACTCCGCGCCTATCTTGACGAACGAAACGTTGAGATAAAGATCCGTATCGCGCGTCTTCCACGGCTGTCTGAACCGCTCGTCCAGCTCCTCGTGTATGCGGTAGACGTTGAGCGCCTCTTTGTCAAACACCACGAAGTTGCCGTTTCTCAGATAGAATATCAGATGTTTGGGATACTGTTTTCTCAGGTATTCGCTTATAAGCGTTACGCCGCGGTCTATCTGCTCGCTTCCGTATATGCCGCGCTCCTCCGTATATCCGCGGAGGACGAAGCCTATCGCCCTGTACGTTTCATTGTCGCCTATACTTTCGTCAAGGACTGCGCGAAGCGCCTTTTTATTGAAGGCGAAGCCTCTGTCCGAGATATACATGTCCGGGTTTTCAAACGACAGGTAGCATACGATTATAGAAAGGAAGCTGAAAAGGTTTATCATCAGGCTGTGCGGCATGAATATCCGCATCAGCGCGCTCAAAAGCTCTATCGCGTTGAAGCCAATCGCACCTAACAGCTCCGTTTCCGATATCCTCGACCTGTATTTTAC